>NZ_JBTJER020000001.1:202069-413951 GCF_054456695.2 Leucobacter faecis | reverse complement strand
CTTGCCGGTTCCCGGGGTGTACTCTGCCGATTTACCGGTGCGACATCGACCACACGGTCGCCGCAGAAGACGGCGGCCCCACCTCGCTCACTAATATCTCGGCGGCCTGCCGCGGTCACCATGTGATTAAACACCACGGCGGGTGCCTCCCCGAACAGGGCGACAACGGTGACTTCACGTGGACGTTCCCATCAGGCCGCAAGTATCTCACCGAGCCGCCCTCGCGGGTGATGTTTCGCACCGCGCTCGAACCACCCGACGTGCAGGCCCTCGCCGACGAGCACACCCGCAAGCACCCGTTCGGGGAACACGAATGGGACGAGCCCACCAGCGACACCGACACCACAGGCGAAGAACCAGGCCCGTTTTAGCGGTTCGAAACGCGGTTTGTGTTGGATCCTGACCTAGCCGAGCGGCGAATGCCCCGCGGGCACTCGATCAACCGCTGGCACAGGCCCGGGAGCGCTCCCCTCCCCGAAGGGCGAACCGCCGAGTCGTTCGCGGCCGTGAGGCTCGAGCCAGCCCGCGAGGTCGGGGCCCGCGGGCACGATGCCGGTGGGGTTTACGTCGAGATGCGTGCCGTAGTAGTGCTGCTTGATCTGCACAAAATCGATCGTGTCGCCAAACCCGGGAGTTTGAAACAGTTCGCGCGCGTATGCCCACAGGTGAGGCATCTCGGTGAGCTTTTGGCGGTTCGCCTTGAAGTGGCCGTGGTAGACCGCGTCGAAGCGTGCGAGCGTTGTGAACAGGCGCACGTCGGCCTCGGTGATCACGGGGCCCATGAGAAAGCGGTTCTTCGCGAGCCGCTCTTCGAGCCAGTCCATCGCCTGCCACAGCCGCGCGTACGCTTGTTCGTAAGCGTCCTGGCTACCCGCGAACCCGCAGCGATAAACACCGTTATTGACCTCAGTGAAGACGCGTTCAATGACCGGCCACATGTCTTCCATGAGCTCGTCTGGCAGCAGATCGGGGGCGCCGTCGCGATGAAACTCTCGCCACTGAGTCGAGAAATCGAGCGTGATCTGCGGGTAATCGTTCGTGACGACGCCGCCCGAAGCAACGTCGACGATCGCCGGCACGGTGATACCGCGGGGGTAGTTCGGAAACCGCTTGAAGTAGTTCTCTTGCAGTCGCTCAGTGCCGAGCACAGGGTCGACGCCGCCGTCATCGAGATCGAAGGTCCACGACCGCGCGTCGTGGATCGGGCCTGGGCGCCCCAGCGAGATAGCTTCTTCAAGGCCGAGCAGCCGTCGCACGATCACGGTGCGGTTCGCCCATGGGCAGGCCGCCGCCGCTACGAGTCGGTACTTACCGGGCTCGACGGGCCAGGCCTGGGCGCCTGCGCTCAGACCGTAGCCGAGTGCACCCACTTTTGACGCAGGCGGCACCGGGAGCGTAGCGACCTGTGCAGGATCTTGCACGATGCGATCTTCGATGTAGGTCGTGTCACGCTCAAACGATTCACCAGCGTTGATGTAGCTGGCGGCGTGCTCTTGCTGCTCTTGTCGATTCGCCACGGTGTGCTCCTTTGCTCTTGCTGCTCTTGCTCGTGCTGGCGTTCGTGCGGTTACGGCGCGAGGGTGTGAAACTTCCGATCCACGTAAACGAGCGGGTCAGCGGCTTCGCCAAACACCGCATCGAGCACCTCGGCCACGACAATGACCGACGCCCCAACCGCGAGGGAGTGCAGGGTGCGGCAGCGTAGCGCAACGCGTGTGCCGGGCAAGTGTGGCTCGCCCGTGGGCAGCGCCTCCCACCCCTGCTCTTCGGTGAAGCGGTCGGCACCTGAGATCGCGAATGACTGAGCAATCTCGGCGTGCCGCGAGTCAAGCAGGTGCACGAGGTATGTCTCAGCGTTCAAGATGCCACCGGCGCTGCCCGTGGCGCGGGTCACCGAGAACGAAATCGCCGCCGGGTCGATGCCCACCGACGCGACACTCGATGCCGTAAGCCCCACGGGGCCAGCACTCGTGTGCGCGGTAATGAGTGAAACACCTGCGGGGTGCTCGCGGAACGCACGTTTCAGGGCATCGGCCCCTGCATGGGGTGCAGCCTGGCTGCTGTTGTCTTCGCCTGCAATAATGCGCGTCACGCGTGTGCTCCCGTTTCGATGTATGTGAGTGCCGGTTCGTGGATGTATTGATCGCGTCAGCGACCCTACGTCTCAGTCAACACCCTGGAGCTGAAGAACATTCCGAGATGCACGACAGGCGCCAGTGATAGCGAGCTACTTTGGAGATGACGCCCCGCGGGTTATGCCGTTTGAACTACGCCGTGCCGGTGAGCAATCGCCAAGCGTTGTGGGTGACGATGCGTGTGGTCGCGCCTGTCGATACGCCACGCTCATGCAGTGTAGGGAGCACAGTGGTGAGCGTCTTGGCGTAGCCCGGCCCGCCTCCCGCGGCTCGGCCGCTCGGGGTGCACACGTCGTGAGAGAGTAGCAGCCGCTCGGTGTAGCCGCGACGCACCATCTCAAGCGTGTTTTCGATGCGTGCCGCGTCAAGCTCTGGGCTGGGCAAGCTTTGGGTGTCATACATCACGAATGCGCCCCGTTCAGCGAGACGCACGTGGTAGTCAATATCTGGGTAGAGATCGCAGTGGCCCACACCGACACGGCTGAGATCGACTCCCTCGTCTTCAAGCACGTCGAGCTGCCACGAGCCCACCTCACTCATCACCGCGTGAAGCACGATTGCGAGACCCGTGTGTTTGTGCGCCCGGGCACAGGCGCGTAGGGCGCGTTCTTCGAGCGCTGAGAGATAGTCATGATCGGCCCCGATCTCACCGATCACACCGGGTCGTATACCGTCTTCGCCTGACTCAATGTCTTTGATGAGGCGTTCGGCCAACTCATTGACCGAAGTCTTGTTGAAGTCCTCGGTGTAGAACGATTCGCGGTACCACCCGGCCCCCATGACGATGTGCACACCCGACTCTTCTGAGGCGCGGCGCAATGCCCGGGGGTCGCGGCCGAGGTCGGGGGTAGTGAGATCTACAACAGCTCCCCCGCCGGCCTCCTTGAAAGCGATGAGATCAGCGATCGCGCCTTCAATGTCGTCAAGCGGGCCCTCGCCCATGCCGAGTTCTTTGCACAGTACATGCTCGTGCGGCATTACCCGCCCCAGAGACTCCGCGTCTACCGGGCCCAACACCGTCATCACCTGTGGGTTCGTCATGGCCACATAGTAGCGGTTTTTCTACGAGCGGCGAAAGACCACGTCTGGTACGCTGCCGCCTCGCGAGCGGCGAGCCTCAAGTTCCGGATCAGGGTAATGACCAGAGCACGAACCGTTGCCACCCTTCAGGCGCCCCGATTCGTTGGAACGGTACGACCTCGTTCTCCGGGTAGGTCGCCAACAGAGCCGGTATCGCTGTGGCCGCGGATAGATTTAGCTCACGATGGAGATACTGAACTAGTGTCAGCTGCGCGAAAACACGATTCTCTCTCCCTTTCACCACCGCAAGTCGTGGATCATTACTGAGTCTCGGTTTAATGCCGAAGACACGGTTGAACAGCCGCGCATGGTGCGCGGCGTAATTCCGCAGAATATTCAATGACTTCAACCAAGACTCCAGCTGCGGTGCTCTCAGCCCACACGCTTCAGCAACTGAGTTGCGTGCGCGCCCAGGTGACATGCCATAGAGGTGCGAGAGCGTGCCCCAGTCCATTACCTCGACAGCTGCCCAGATTGGCAGCTTGCCGCTGTACTTGTTTTTATGGTGTGCCACAAAATCTTCGCGTGAGCTACTCAGCGCTGCTTCGTACTTCTTCAACCAAACTTCGTATCGGGTCCCGCCGCGCTTCGACGTACTCTGATGAGCGGGCGCTCCGAGAAGCTCTGGTTTCATGTGAATGAAAGGATCAATCGCCCCGAGTTCGTGCCCAATGAGCGCCCTACCTGCCAGTTCGATCCGTGCCAGTTCTTCCGACAGTACGCGCCGGAGCTGTTCGTCGAACAGATACAGCTGGTGGACAAGTTCGAATGACGCACCAGAACGGAACACATCAAGGCTCTGCCCTGTGTCGGCGTCAAAGCGTCGCATTGGATGCCAGTAGCCGGAGAGCCGATAATAGTTCAGCTTGCGCAGCAACGCTTCAGCAGATGTGGGGTCTTCGATGGCCATGCCGCGCTGCTCGAGGAGCGCAAGCTGCTGCGTGTACGTCTTGAACTGTTTAGGGTTCGCCACCGTCACCGCCCGGGAGGAAAAACGAGGACCGGCCCTGGACTCCCACCGAAGTGGGTAGCGGAACCGGTCTTGTTATATACAAAACTAGCACATTCCCTCAGAACTTAGCCCAAAGAATCGCTCGAAGAACTCACCCAGCAGCCGGATCACGCGCTGCTTCTTCGCACTGTGGTTCCTGTCCTTCGAAAACCGCGACACCGGCGGCAGCACCTTCGTGATCGCGGTGCCGGTGGTGCGCAGTGCGCCGTCGCGGAACGCCGCTTCTACGAACCGCACCGTCTCCTCAGGCTTCAGGTTCTCGGACCCAATAATCTCGGCCAGCTCCTTCTCGCGCTGCGCCGCCACGTAGGCCCGCCACTCAGCCTCGATCTCGCCCTTCACCGACACGGAATCTACGAAGTTCTCGATGAGTTCCTTCTTATTGCGCAGGGACGGGCTCGAATCGATCGCACGGCTAATGCCGGCGCGCAGCTCCTGGTCGTCACCGTCGCCGCGTTCTTCACGGTACTTCTGCACGAGCAGCAGAATGTAGTCGACGTTAATCTCGACCTGTTTGATCAGCTCGATCTCGAAGACCACGTCCTCGATGATGGATTCCTTCTCGCTCTGGGCCGCGCGTTTGCGCTCGTTCCACAGGTCGAGGTAGGTGGACTGGTAGTCCTGCCGGTCACGGTCAGAGAGGATCTCGTCGTTTGCGAAGTCATCGAACGAGGTGAGAATATTGCGCAGCTTCAAGATCTCGCCGTAGAGCTTCACGAACTCGACCTGGGCTTCTTCACCCACGATCTGCGCCCCCGGCTGGTACTGCTGCAACAGCTGCGTGACTTTCTCGGCATACTGCTCGAAGTACTCACGGTACGGCCTCAGCAGCACAATCCCTGCAGCGTCCTTATTCCCAAAGAGCGCGATGGCATCATTCGTGGCCTCTTCGAGGTCGCGAAAGTTCACGATGTTGCCGTACGTCTTCACCGAGTTCAGAATGCGGTTCGTACGCGAATACGCCTGAATCAGCCCGTGACTGCGGAGGTTCTTATCTACCCAGAGCGTGTTGAGGGTGGTCGCGTCGAACCCGGTGAGAAACATGTTCACCACAATGACCAGGTCGAGCTCACGGGTTTTGAGCTTCTGCGAAAGATCTTTGTAATAGTTCTGGAAGCTATCCGAACTCGTATCGAAGCTCGTGCCGAACATGTGGTTATAGTCGGAGATCGCGGTTTCCAAGAATGAACGCGCATCACCCGAGAGGGCATCGGTTTCGAAGCCCTCCTCTTCGAGCAGCCCGTCTTCACTGTCGGGGTTTGCGGCATACGAGAAGATCGTCGCCACCTTAAGCCGCTGATCGGGCAGCAATGCTTCTTGCTGGCTCTTGAACTCTTGATAGTAGGTGCGTGCCGCCGTGATGGAGGCGGTCGCGAAGATCGAGTTGAAACCCTTCACACGCCGCTCACCGAGCGCGTACCCTTCTTGACGTTTCGTTTTCTGGTCGAAGTGCTCAAGAATGTAGCGGGTCACCTGCGACACACGTGCCGGCGCGAGGAGCGCGTTCTCCGTATCAATCGCACTGACTTGTTTATCGCCGGTAGCACCCATTTTGATGGTGTTGATGTAGTCGATGCGGAACGGCAGCACGTTCTTGTCGTTGATCGCATCGACGATCGTGTACGTGTGCAGCTTGTCGCCGAACGCTTGCTCGGTGGTGGCGGGGCCGATGGTTTGAGCACGCCCGGTCTTTGCGGCCGCCAGCGCAGAGTTTTTCACGCCCGGGCTGTTTTCGGGGAAGATCGGGGTGCCTGTGAACCCGAACAGGTTATACCGCTTGAACGCCTTCGTGATGGCGGTATGCATGTCCCCGAACTGCGAGCGGTGACACTCATCAAAGATCAGCACCACGTGGCCCGAATACACGTCGTGGCCCTTGTTGCCGCTGATGAAGTTGGAGAGCTTCTGGATCGTCGTAATGATGATCTTCTTCGACGGGTCTTCGAGCTGGCGTTTCAGCACCGCTGTCGATGTGTTCGAGTTCGCAGACCCTTTCTCGAAGCGGTCGTACTCCTTCATCGTCTGGTAGTCGAGGTCTTTACGATCGACCACGAAGAGCACCTTGTCCACGCTGCCCACGCGCGAGGCAAGCTGCGCTGTTTTGAAGGAGGTGAGGGTCTTGCCGGATCCGGTGGTGTGCCACACGTATCCTCCCGCGTCACGGGTACCGAGGGTCTTATAGTTCGTCGAGATATCGATCCTCTGCAGGATCTTCTCGGTCGCCACGATCTGGTAGGGGCGCATCACGAGCAGCAGCCGCTCCTCGGTGAGCACGCAGTAGCGGGTGAGGATGTTCAGCAGGGTGTGTTTCGCGAAGAAGGTCTTCGCGAACGCCGTCAAGTCGAGGATCGGCTTGTTGCGGGCGTCAGCCCACCACGACGTGAACTCAAAGCTGTTCGACGTCTTCTTGGTGCGGCGCGGACCCGTTTGGTCAGTGACGTGCTGGCGGCGGGTGGTGTTTGAGTAGTACTTGGTCTGCGTGCCGTTCGAGATCACGAAGAGCTGCACGTACTCGAAGAGACCGGAGCCGGCCCAGAAACTGTCGCGCTGGTATCGGTCGATCTGGTTGAACGCTTCACGAATCGGCACCCCGCGCCGCTTCAGCTCCACATGCACCATCGGCAGGCCGTTCACCAGGATGGTGACGTCATAACGGTTCGAGAAGGATGCGCCAGCAGTGTTTTCATCTGCACCGTGGCCGCGGTCGACCGCGTACTGGTTGATGACCTGGAGTCGGTTGTTGTGAATGTCGCGCTTATCAAGCAGGGTGATGTTCTTCGTTGAACCGTCATCACGCGTGAGGAGTTGTTTCGTGTCATCCTCTTGCAGGCGAGCCGTCTTCTCGGCAATACTTTCGTTGCTGCTGGCGAGGACACCTTTGAAGAACCGCTCCCACTCGGCGTCCGAGAACCGGTAATCGTTGAGCGCCTCGAGCTGAGCACGCAGGTTCACGGTGAGGTCTGCCTCGCTCGTGATGTGTACGCGCTCGTAGGCTTGAGACTCGAGCTGTCTGATGAACTCGTTCTCAAGCTGCGACTCCGACTGATACGACGCTTGATCGCGCGGGTCAGGTTCGTACTCGACGACAACGGTCGACTCGCCACCAAACGCGATCAGGTCATAGTTCACGCTCGAGCCGGTCATGCTGCCGCCTCCAATTCTTTGAAGGTGAGGAGCTTGTCACGGTAATACTCATACTGCTGCCGCCGCGCAGCAAGCTCAGCAGGCAGACCAACGCTGAGGTCGTTCACGAGCGCGTCGAACTTGTCGAGGATCGCGACGATGCGGCGCTGCTCTTCCAGACGCAAAATAGGGATCCGGATTGCTGCGAGCCCGGCAGAGGAAAGCCGTTTCACTTTGCCCCTGGCAACACGACTTTCCTTCTGAAGGTTGAACTCGTTGGTCTGAGAAAAATAAGCCACATACTTTGGATTCAGTTTCGAGGTGAAAAAGAATGTGTCATCATGCACAGCGACGGGATGGTCGCCTAGCCACGCGACTGCTTTACCGACGTCTTCGACAGTCTCCCCAACCCCAGCAAACACAACATCATTTGGTTGCGCAAAACGAAGCTGGTCTTGCAAGTCAGCTCGAACCTCGCGAACAGCTTGAGTAGCAGATGCGCCATACTCGGTGTAGATTTCGCCGTAATGGATACTCGGAATACCCGACTCTGCTACATCCCCTTTCGTGAAACGGCGCCCGCGAGTGAAGACCCCAATCTCACCCATTGGGATACACGCATCTCGGTCTAAGGACTGAGGCGTCAACAATTGATTTAGGTAGTACTCGTATTGCTGTTTGCGGGCTTCCAACTCCGCTTCCAACTCCGCTTTCAACTCCGCTTCCAGCTTGCTGAACGTATCCAGCACCTCGACGATCGCACGCTGCACCTCAATCGGCGGCACCGGGATTGGCATTTCTCTCACTACGGACCAATGGCGGTTGTAGCCTCTGTCAGCAATGATGAGATTTTCCAAAGCGTAGTAGGCAAACTTTGGGAGAAGGTCCTCATTCGCCAAAAGTACTTTTGTACCGTCGGCTCCCACTGCGAAGGGAAAATCGATCCACTTCACAGCCCGGGTATGGTCTCCGAAAACAATGTACTGGCTTTCGGGCAGGAGCAACGCTGCATCATCCGTAAATCCAGCAACTAGTGACTGGCCCTGATCAACAATGGCAAACTTTGAACCTTTTTGATACAAACTACGCTTGATGCCTCGTGGCGTTGCAACAACTGAAACTGAGTCTCCAACTCTTAGCTGAGTCACACCATCGGGGCAGTGCTCCGCGATCAGGTCATCGATCCGGCTCATCGGCCCTCCTCCGTCAGCATGCGAATGATGAGTTCGACCATCAGTTCTTTCTCTTTCGGGTCGCTCATCGCGACCAATAGGGTGATCGCCGCGAGCGCGTTGTTTGACACGCGTGCGCGCCCTGCAGCATCGCATAGCGCGTCATTGTGCGCCAAGAACGTCACGAACAGGGCCGCAGCGCTGCGCTTATTGCCGTCAGACAGCGGATGATCTTTCACAATCAGGTAGAGCAGGTTGGCTGCTTTCTCTTCGACCGTGGGGTACAACTCTTGACCTGCAAACCCCTGGTAGATCGTCGCCACGATACCGGCGAGCGCGTCACCGCGTTCACGGCCGAGCAGTGTGTCGGCGGGGAACTCTGTCGCCACCTGTGCCACCACAGCCCGAGCGTCGTCGAGTGTGAGCTGCCAGCCGGGCACCGCCCGCGGCTGCGCCGCAAGCCGGGCGTTGTCGTAGTCGCGCAGCAAAGTGAGCCCGGGTAGATACCCCGCCACTACTTCGGCGACCCCAGCGATCAGCTCGTCTGAAGAGCGCGCAAGAATCTGCACGACCTGCCCGAGCTCGTGCAGCCTGCGCTCGTTGACGGCTACCCCCTCGACCAAGTAGCTTCGCAGCACCCCAGACGCCCAAATGCGAAACTGTGTAGCAGTCTTGCTCTTGACCCGGTAACCAACCGACAAAATGAGATCAAGGTTGTAGAACGGAATCGCACGCGCAACCTGTCGTGTTCCTTCGATTCGAACCTGTCGGAATTTTTGACAGGTTGCGCTTTCGCTCAACTCTTCTTCTTCGTACACGTTCCGAATGTGTTCAACGATGTTCGTGCGCGAAGACTGAAACAGCTCTGCGATTTGTTGCTGGCTCAACCACAGCGTTTCGCTCTCGAGGCGTACATCAAACGCTGGCGAACCATCGTCTCGAATATACGAGACTACTTCGCCCTCGGTGCGTTCGTTTGCCTGCGACTGCTCGGTCATGAGAATGTCTCCTCTATCACTATGCGCACGGCTTCTTGGTTATTTGAAGGTACCCGACACCTCAGACATTGCGCCCCGCGCCTTCGAGGTCGGCCACGATCGCGTCGATCTTGGTGCGCAATTGAGCCTGGCCGGCGACGATCTGCGCGATCCGGCTATTGAGCTCAGTGATGTCAATGACCTCGCGGGTGTCTTCGGTCTCGACATAGGAAGACACAGCGATGTTGTAGTCGTTCTCTGCGATCGCGCTGTTCGCGACCGTCGCCGCAAAGTAATCCTGATGCTCGCGCTCCTCGAGCGCGTCGAGGATCTTGTGTAGGTTCTCGGGCGCGAGCTTGTTCTTATTGCCGCTGCGCACGAACTCCGCCGACGCATCAATGAACAGCACGTCGTTCGCCTTCTTCGACTTCTTGAGCACGATGATGCAGGTGCCGATCGTAGTGCCAAAGAACAGATCCGGCGGCAACTGGATCACGGCCTCAACGTAGTTGTTATCGACCAGGTACTTGCGGATCTTCTTCTCAGCGCCGCCGCGGTACAGCACACCAGGGAACTCGACGATCGCGGCTGTACCGTCGGTCGCGAGCCAATGCAGCATATGCATCGTGAACGCGAGGTCTGCCTTCGACTTCGGCGCCAGTACACCCGCAGGGGCAAAGCGCGGGTCGTTGATCAGCAGCGGGTTCGCATCACCCTCCCACTTAATCGAGTACGGCGGATTCGAAACAATCGCTTCAAACGGTTCATCGTCCCAGTGCGCCGGCTCGAGCAGGGTATCGCCGAGCGCAATATCGAACTTCTCATAGTTTACATCGTGGAGAAACATGTTGATACGAGCGAGGTTATAGGTGGTGAGGTTGATCTCTTGACCATAGAAACCGCCCACATTCTCTTTGCCAAGCACCTTCGCGAACTTCAGCAGCAGTGACCCCGAGCCAGCGGCAGGATCGTACACCTTGTTGACGCGCGTCTTGCCCATCGTGGTGATGTGCGCGAGCAGCTCAGACACTTCTTGCGGGGTGTAGTACTCGCCACCAGACTTACCGGCGCTCGAAGCGTACATCTGCATCAGGTACTCGTACGCGTCACCGAACAGGTCAATCGAGTTGTCGGCGAACTCGCCCCCAAGCGGGAGGCTACCGATCGCCTCGAGCAGCTTCACGAGCTTCTCATTGCGTCTCGCAACCGTACTCCCCAGCTTCGAGCTATTCACGTTCAGGTCGTCGAAGAGCCCCTTCAGGTCGTCTTCACTGTCGGTGCCCACGGCGGAGCCTTCGATGTCGCGAAAGATTGACTCGAGGGTCTCGTTCAAGTTCTCGTTTGACGCAGCCTGCCCCCGCACATTCTCGAACAGCTCAGACGGCTTAATGAAGAAGCCCTTCTCAGCGACGATCTCATCGCGCGCGAACTCGGCCTCTTCATCGGAGAGGTGGGTGAAGTCAAAGTCGGATGCCCCTGCTTCGCGCTCACCCTTGTTGATGTAGCTTGTGAGGTTTTCGGAGATGAACCGGTAAAACAGCATGCCGAGCACATACGACTTGAAGTCCCAACCATCGACTGAACCGCGCAGGTCATTTGCGACCTGCCAGATGGTTTTGTGGAGCTCAGCTCGCTGCTGTTCTTTCATATCCTGTGTCATCGACTTTCTTCCGTGCAGCGTTGCACTATGAACGCGTAGCTGCCTGCAATCTCTAACCGTATCGTCAGGCACCGACATTCTCAGTTCGGCCCGCCAGTGGTTAGCGCGGTCGCGCAATGATGAGGGGCTGCAAACGTGAAAGGCTCACGGCCCAGGCGCGGTAGACAGTTGCTCGATTCTGTGGCTGAAGGTTCTGCGGTCGGAGACTCGGAGACGCAGCTTGGCCACTAGGCGCCGCTCCCCGGGACTTGACCTGCTCACCCAGGCACCACCTTTCGTCCCACTCCACTCACCAATGAGGCGAGTCGTCATCTCGGGGTCGTCAGTTACAGCTACCGGCGTCGATGACGCCGTCGGGGGTGGGCTTGGCTTCTGTGGTCTTCGCTTACCGCGTCTCGACTTCTTCGTTTGGGACACACCAAGATCTTCCTCAGATAGTGCAGAATGACACACTCCTAACCCGTTAATGTCACGTGGTAGACTGAGACCAATCGTTCAGCCCACCCAGCACCGCTGGTGTGGGCTGGATCTCTTTTAGCCAGGAGGTCACATCGACGTGACAAAGCCGCTCAAGTCATTTGCGAGTATCGACGAGCAGATTGATGTGTTGTCTGCTCGTGGGCTCACCCTCGAGCGAGACATCGCAAAGCAATGGCTGCAGAGCGTTGGCTACTATCGACTAAGCGGCTACTGGTACCCATACCGTGAAATGGGTGGTCAGGAGCATCGCCTAGATAGCTTCATTGCTGATGCATCTTTTGATGAGGTGGCGCGTCTGTATGAGTTTGATCGCAAGCTGCGCACCCTAATTCATGACGGAATTGAGCGAGTTGAGGTAGCGCTCCGCAGTCATATTAGCTATCACCTCGGTTCACTTGGGCCAATCGAGTATCAAGACCCCGCAATCTTTCGCCCTTCATTCAACCATGCCGGATGGATCGCTACGGCGCGTGTCCGGGCTGCTCGGGCTCGACGCCACAGTGAACCAATTCGCCACCATGAAGCCAGATACGACGGGACACTGCCGATTTGGGTGCTCACCGAGGTGCTCGACTTCTCCGATGTTTCTCGCCTCTACGACGGGCTCTTTGCTAAGGACCAGTGGGCTATCGCTAAAGGGCTCGGCCTCATAGTGAATGATGACAATTTGAGCCCGAATCAGCGAGCAAAAGCGAGAAAGTCACATCCTCTTGCGCGCTGGCTAGAACAGTTGACTGTGGTGAGAAACACGTGTGCACATCATTCACGGGTCTGGAACAAATCGTTTACCCCGGTGAGCACAGCAGCAGTTCGGACCATCGGTGAATTACGTTCGCTGCCGCTAGGGCAAAGCGAACGGTTGTACGGCGCGCTACTCGTCATCGGGTACTTTTTGCAGGAAATTTCACCAGGATCAACGTGGATGAGCAAAGTGCGGAATCTTATTGAAGGATCCTTTGCCGCAATGCCTGGTCGAATTGAAAGCGAAATGGGCTTCCCCGAACTTTGGCGTGAAGAGCAGCTTTGGGCGTTGCCCACTCCAGATGCTCGAGCATGAGCGATGGTGAGCGAAGATGACCACGTAGGCGAATCTGCTCGGAGTAAGATTTTTTTGGGGCGCGACTTGCTGCAATATTTTCAGCCTCGGAGAGAGAAGCCTGATGTAGCTTGTGAGGTTTTCGGAGATGAACCGGTAGAACAGCATGCCGAGCACAAACGCGTAGCTGCCTGCAATCTCTAACCGTATCGTCAGGCACCGACATTCGGTGCTAATGCGAAAACCCCCACTCGGAAGTACCGAGTGGGGGTCATATGGTGGGCCCGGCCGGGATCGAACCGACGACATCCACGGTGTAAACGTGGCGCTCTACCAGCTGAGCTACAGGCCCTCGCTCGCCGAAGCGAACTCCATAAGCATATGGGTGTTCACCCCGGCTGCGCGAATCGAGAAATCCCGCGCGCGTCGCGCGTTACGCGATGGCCGCGAGAGCTTCCTTGTACGACGCGAAGTCGCGGGCCTCGCCGGGAGCGGTTTCGAACGCGGCGAGCACCTTGCGGTCTTCGCCGATCACGAAGGTTGCACGCGTGGCAATGCCGGCCTCCTCAACGAATACACCGAACTGCTTGGCGACTTCGCCGTGCGGCCAGAAGTCCGACAGGATCGAGAACTCGTACCCCTCAGTCTCTGCCCACGCCTTGAGCGTGTACACCGAGTCGACCGAGATGCCGACGAGGCGTACCTTGCTGTCAGCGAAGATCGACAGGTTGTCGCGGAGCTCACACAGCTCTCCCGTGCAGATCCCCGAAAAGGCGAGGGGGAAGAAGACGAGCGCAACGGGGCCCTCTGCGACGAGCTCTGAGAGAGTCAGTTCTTCACCGTGCTGGTCTGACAGCGTGAACTCGGGGGCCTGGGTTCCTACTGCGAGTGACATCTATGCTCCGTTCTTGACGCGTTGCGCCATTCGATTCTTCGGTCACTCCCACCCTAGCCACAGGGTAGGCACCCGTGCACGGCGAATTTTGTGCGCACATTGACACTTTCAACCATAGAATGCACGCTTTTATCGTGGATATTCGCTAGTCTGGTAGGTGGCCCGCGAATCAGCGGGATCGCCCGTGCCGCACTTGCGCAAGAACCCGCGCAACCCCGGCACGCAGCATGGTGAATGGAGCACAATCTTGGCTGTGAACACACAGGATCCCTACGCGCCGGATCAGGACGATGTGGATCCTCAGGAAACCGCAGAATGGCGTGAGTCACTCGACGCAGTAGTCGATGAGCGTGGCCCCGCCCGTGGCCGCGAGATCATGACGAGCATGCTTGCGCGCTCGCGTGAGCTGCGCCTCGGCGTGCCGATGGTTCCGACCACCGACTACGTCAACACAATCGCGGCGGGCGACGAAGCGCCGTTCCCCGGCAACGAGGAGCTTGAGCGCCGCTACCGCTCATGGATTCGCTGGAACGCTGCGGTCACAGTGCACCGCGCACAGCGCCCCGGCATTGGCGTCGGCGGCCACATCTCGACTTACGCGTCGGCGGCGTCGCTGTACGAGGTCGGATTTAACCACTTCTTCCGCGGGCAGGATCACCCCGGCGGCGGCGACCAGATCTTCATTCAGGGCCACGCCTCCCCCGGCATCTACGCGCGCGCGTTCCTCGAAGGGCGCCTGTCTGAAAAGGATCTCGACGGGTTCCGTCAAGAGAAGTCGCACGAGGGTCACGCTCTGCCGAGCTACCCGCACCCGCGCAGCCTGCCCGACTTCTGGCAGTTCCCCACCGTATCGATGGGCCTCGGCCCCATCAACGCGATCTACCAGGCGCAGCTGAACCGCTACCTGACGAACCGCGGCATCAAGGACGCCTCAGACCAGCACGTCTGGGCATTCCTCGGCGACGGCGAAATGGACGAGGTCGAGAGCCGCGGCCAGCTGCAGGTCGCAGCCAACGAGGGCCTCGACAACCTCACCTTCGTGATCAACTGCAACCTGCAGCGTCTCGACGGCCCCGTGCGCGGCAACGGCAAGATCATTCAGGAGCTCGAGAGCTACTTCCGTGGCGCAGGCTGGAACGTCATCAAGGTGGTGTGGGGCCGCGAGTGGGACGACCTGCTCGAGCGCGACACCGAGGGTGCGCTGCTGAACGTCATGAACACCACGCCCGACGGTGACTACCAGACCTACAAGGCTGAGAGTGGCGGCTACATTCGCGACAACTTCTTTGGCAAGGACGAGCGCGCCGCTCGCCTCGTCGAAGACATGACCGATGACGAGATCTGGCAGCTGCGCCGCGGCGGCCACGACTACCGCAAGGTCTACGCCGCGTACGCCGAGGCGCTCGCCCACAAGGGTCGCCCCACCGTTATTCTCGCGAAGACGGTCAAGGGCTACGGCCTCGGCCCCCACTTCGAGGGGCGCAACGCGACGCACCAGATGAAGAAGATGACGCTTGAAGACCTCAAGCTCTTCCGCGACACCATGCACATCCCCATCACCGATGAGCAGCTCGAGGCAGATCCGTACCAGCCGCCGTACTACCACCCAGGTAACGACGATCCGGCCATCCAGTACATGTTCGAGCGTCGTCGCGCGCTGGGCGGCTACGTGCCCGAGCGTCGCAGCACGCACAAGGAGCTCACCCTCCCCGAGCCCAAGTCTTACGCCATCGCGGCGAAGGGCACGGGCACGCAGGAGGCCGCGACCACGATGGTGTTCGTGCGCATGCTCAAGGACCTGATGCGCGATAAGGGCTTCGGCCCTCGCTTCGTGCCGATCGTTCCCGACGAGGCACGCACGTTCGGCATGGATGCGTACTTCCCCTCGTCGAAGATCTACAACCCGCACGGTCAGAACTACGCGTCGGTTGACCGTGAGCTGCTGCTCGCCTACAAGGAGAGCCCGCAGGGCGTCATGCTGCACGTGGGCATCAACGAGGCTGGCGCTACGGCCGCGTTTACCGCGGTCGGCACCTCGTACTCGACGCAGGGTGAGCCGCTCATTCCCATCTACATCTTCTACTCGATGTTTGGGTTCCAGCGCACCGGCGACGCCTTCTGGGCTGCCGGCGATCAGATGGCGCGCGGCTTCATCATCGGCGCCACCGCCGGCCGCACCACGCTCACCGGCGAGGGCCTGCAGCACGCTGACGGCCACTCGCTCGTGCTCGCGAACACGAACCCCGCGGTCGTCTCGTATGACCCGGCCTACGGCTACGAGATCGGTCACATCGTGCGATCCGGCATCGAGCGCATGTACGGCGGAATCCACCCGGATCCCAACGTCATGTACTACATGACCGTGTACAACGAGCCGATCGTGCACCCGGCAGAGCCCGAGGGCACCGACGTTGAGGGCATCGTGCGCGGTATGCACCGTGTGCAGGCGGGCGAAGCTGACGGCGTGAAGGCGCAGATTCTCGCCTCGGGCGTGGCTGTTCCCTGGGCTCGCGAGGCCGCAGAAATCCTGGCCCGCGACTGGGGCGTTAGCGCCGATGTGTGGAGCGTGACGAGCTGGTCAGAGCTGCGCCGCGACGGCGTCGACGCAGAGAAGCACAACTTCTTGCACCTCGATGAGACCCCGCGCGTACCCTATGTCACGCAGCGCCTGCAGGGCTTTGAAGGCCCCGTTGTGGCCGTCAGCGACTGGTCGACCGAGGTTCCCGACCAGATTCGCCAGTTCGTGCCCGGTGACTACTCGGTGCTCGGCGCAGACGGCTTTGGCTTCTCTGACACGCGCGCTGCCGCTCGCCGCTTCTTCCACATCGACCGCGAGTCGGTCGTGGTGAAGGTGCTGCAGCGCCTCGCTGCGCAGGGCAAGATCGCGGCCGACGTGCCGCGTCGCGCCGCCGCGCAGTACCGCCTGCTCGAGGTCAACGCCGGTACGACCGGCGGTGCGGGCGGGGACGCGTAACACACACCTATGGAGGGCACGAAGGAGCAAGAGCTCGCCTGGCTGCGCAGCATCACAGGCGAGCTCTCCACCCGCACGATCACTCGGCTCGACGACACGCTGCCGTGGTACGGCAACATGCCGCCGAGCCGGCGGTCGGCCGTCGGCCTCGTCGCGCAGACGGGTATCTCCTCGTTCATTCAGTGGTACGAGGATCCGACATCTACGCCGTGGATCGCGTCTGACGTGTTCAGCGCGGCCCCGCGTGAGCTGCTGCGCTCGATCAGTCTGCAAGAAACTCTGCAGCTGATCCGCGTCGTCGTTTCGGTTGTTGAGGAGCGGGTGGCCCCGCGCAGCGAGGCGTTGCGCGAGGCCGTGCTGCACTACTCGCGCGATGTCGCTTTCGCGGCCGCCGACGTCTACGCGCGCGCCGCCGAGGCGCGCGGCCTCTGGGACGAGCGCCTCGAGGCGCTCGTCGTCGACTCGATTCTCACGGGTGAAAGCGACGACGAACTTCCCAGCCGGATCGCGGCGCTCGGCTGGCACGGCGACGGCGAGGTGGCGGTGCTCGTGGGCACGGCCGAGCGCGTCGTCGACGTCGATCAGCTGCGCCGCAACGCCCGGCACGCGGGTGCCGACGCACTCATTGGGCTGCAGGGCACCCGGCTGGTGCTGGTGCTCGGCCGCGTTGACCCGGCAAGGCTCCCCCAGCACCAGCAGGGCGCGGCTGCAGAAGAGCTCAGCTTCATCGAGATCTCGTCTCGCCTGGCGAGCGGCTTCTCAGACGGCCCCCTGGTGCTGGGCCCCACCGTCGACAACCTGATAGATGCTTCTCGGAGCGCCCGCGCCGCCCTGGCCGGGGTGGCCGTGGCACGGTCGTGGCGCCACGCCCCGCGGCCCGTGAACGCAGACGACCTACTCCCCGAACGCGCGCTCGCGGGCGACGGGCTCGCCCGGCGCACGCTCATTGAACAGATCTACGAGCCGCTGCAGGCGCACTCGACCGAGTTGCTTGAGACGCTGTGGTGTTATCTCGACAACGGCCGTTCGCTCGAGGCCACCGCGCGTGAGCTGTTTGTGCACCCCAACACGGTGCGCTACCGGCTCAAGAAGGTGTCTGAAGTGATTGGTTGGAACGCGACCGGCGCCCGTGAAGCACTGATCTTGCAGTCGGCATTGATTGCGGGTTCCATCGCGCAGCACGGACCGAAACGCCCCACGACACCCAAGAAATGAAGCTATTCCACAATGAATTCCCGAATTTATGGTGGGTTATATGCAGTCATTCCGGTCTCCATCTGAGAAACTGTAAAGCGTGATTGTTATCGCCTGCCCGGGTCAGGGCTCACAGACCCCCGGTTTCTTGAACGAGTGGCTTGCCCTCGACGGTGCCAGAGAGTTTATTGCTGAGGCGTCAGAACGCTCAGGCGTAGACCTCGCTACGCACGGCACCGTGAGTGACGCTGACACGATCAAAGACACCGCCGTCGCGCAGCCGCTCATTGTGGCCGCGAGCCTGCTCGCTTGGCGCGAGCTTGAGGCACGCACCTCGCTCGCTGGCGCAGGCGTCGCGGGTCACTCCGTCGGCGAGTACGCCGCGGCCGCGGCCGCTGGCGTATTGACCCCGGGCGACGCCCTGTCGCTCGTAGGCACCCGCGGCCGCGCAATGGCCGAGGCGGCCGGGCGCGAACGCACCGGCATGGCCGCCGTCGTCGGCGGCGTCGAGGCCGACGTCTTGGCCAAGATCGAGGCGCACGGCCTCACCCCCGCCAACCGTAACGGTGGCGGGCAAACGGTCGCGGCGGGCGCGCCCGAGGCGCTTGCCGCGCTCGCTGAAGACGCCCCGCGTGGCGCACGCGTCATTCCGCTGCAGGTCGCGGGCGCCTTCCACACGAACTACATGGCGTCTGCGGTCCCCACGCTGCAGCAGGCAGCGGCGGGCGTGAGCGTCAATGATCCGGATCGCCCGCTGTGGACCAATGCTGACGGCACGCGTGTCGCTTCGGGCGCGAAGTTTCTTGAGCTGCTCGTGTCGCAGATTGCGCACCCGGTGCGCTGGGACGCGTGCATGGCGAGCTTCCAGGAGGCCGGTATTACCGGACTCATCGAGCTTGCCCCCGCGGGCGCACTCACGGGCATCGCCAAGCGTGCACTCAAGGGCGTGCCCACCGTGGCAGTGAAGACTCCAGCCGACCTCGATGCCGCGATCGCGCTGATCGCCGACACGGCCAACTAAGGCCGACCGAAAGGACTCCCATGGCCCCCCTCGTGCAGCCGACAGGCCCCGCTCACACCCGCATCCTCTCGATAGGTGCGGCACGCGGTGACGTTGACGTGCCCAACGACGACATCGTCGGCCCGATCGACTCCTCAGATGAGTGGATCAGGCAGCGCACCGGCATCATTCAGCGCCGCCGCGCGAGCGAGCACGTGGGAGCGGTCGACCTTGCCGTTGCCGCGGGCGAAGAAGCGATCATCAAGTCGGGCCTCGACCGCAGCGACATTGATGGCGTCATCATTTCGACCATCTCGAACGTCGCGGTCACGCCGTCGATGGCCGCTCTCGCAGCGCACCGACTCGGTCTCACCCCCGCGGCAGCCTTCGACATCTCGGCCGCGTGCGCCGGGTACGTGTACGCCGTGGGGCAGGCCGACGCGCTCGTGCGCGCCGGCAACTGCAAGAACGTGCTCGTCATCGGCGCAGAGAAGCTCTCTGACATCATTGACCCGACCGACCGCAGCATCTCATTCTTGCTCGCAGATGGCGCCGGAGCCGTCATCGTGGGCGCGAGCGACCACACCGGCATCGGCCCCACCGTGTGGGGCTCAGACGGCGAGAAGTGGGACACGATTCGCGTGACCTCGACGTTCCAGGAGTACCGCGAGAACCCCACCGAGGTGGCGTGGCCGACGCTGCGTCAAGACGGCCAGACCGTGTTTCGTTGGGCGGTGTGGGAGATGGCAAAGGTCGCTCGCCGCACGCTCGAGGAATCAGGGATCAAGCCAGAAGAGCTCGCCGCGTTTGTGCCCCACCAGGCCAACCTGCGTATCATCGATGAGTTCGCGAAGCAGCTGAAGCTGCCCGAGTCGGTCATCGTGGCCCGCGACATCGAGATGCAGGGCAACACGTCTGCCGCCTCGATTCCGCTCGCGCTGCACGCGCTGCGCGAGGAGCACCCCGAGCTGTCGGGCGGTCTCGCCCTGACCATCGGTTTTGGTGCTGGCCTCGTGTTTGGCGCGCAGGTCGTCGAGATCCCCTAAACTTTTACAGCCACAACCCATATTCAAGGAGAAACAACAATGGCATTCAGCAACGAAGAGGTCCTCGCAGGCCTGGCCGAGCTCATCAACGACGAGACTGGCATCGCCGCAGACGTTGTCGCACCGGGCAAGTCGTTCACCGATGACCTCGACATCGACTCGATCTCGATGATGACCATCGTCGTCAACGCAGAAGAGAAGTTCGACGTCAAGATCCCCGATGAAGAGGTCAAGAACCTGAAGACCGTCGGCGACGCCGTCGACTTCATCGTGAAGGCTCAGGCCTAAGCGTTTTCCTGGCGGGGCGCGATAGCGCCCCGCCCCCAAAACTTTTCACCTACGTGGAGCACTCACACATGACGAAGAAGATTGTCGTTACCGGCATCGGCGCATCGAGCCCCATTGGCGGCACCGCATCCGAAAGCTGGGACGCACTCCTCGCCGGAGCCTCCGGAGCCGCCACCCTCGACAACGACTGGACCGAACAGTACGACCTCTCGGTCGCGTTCGCCGCTAAAGCGAAGGTGCAGCCGGGCGAGGTTCTCGCCCGCCCCGTCGCGAAGCGCCTTGATCCTTCAAGCCAGTTTGCGCTTGTCGCGGCGATGGAGGCGTTTGCCGATGCGGGAAGCCCCGAGCTGCCGCACGAGCGCCTTGGCGTCGATTGGGCAACCGGAATTGGCGGCCTGTGGTCGCTGCTTGACGCGTGGGACACCCTGCGTGAGAAGGGCCCGCGCCGCGTTCTGCCGTTGACCGTGCCCATGCTCATGCCCAACGCCCCCTCGGCCGCCGTGTCGATGCACTTTGAGGCTCGCGCCTACGCGCGCACCGTAGCCTCGGCGTGCGCGTCGAGCACCGAGGCGATCGTGAACGCCTACGAGCACCTGCAGGCCGGCTACGCCGACGTGGTTATCGCGGGCGGGTCTGAGGCGGCGATTCACCCGATCACGCTCGCATCGTTCAACTCGATGCAGGCCCTGTCAAAGCGCAACGATGACCCTGCGACCGCATCGCGCCCGTACGACGTGAGCCGCGACGGTTTCGTCATGGGTGAGGGCGCTGCGGCGCTCGTGCTCGAGACCGAAGAGCACGCGCTCGCGCGCGGCGCTCGCATTTACGCCGAGATCGCGGGCGGCGGCGTAACCGCTGACTCGTACCACATCACCGCCCCCGAGCCCGAGGGCAAGGGAGCCAGCCGCGCAGTTGAGCTTGCGCTCGAACAGGCCGGCGCGACCGCTGCCGACGTGACGCACATCAACGCGCACGCGACATCGACCCCCGTGGGCGATATCGCCGAGTACACGGCGCTCAAGCGCGTCTTCGGTGATCGCGTACACGAGATTCCCGTGTCTGCGACGAAGGCGGCCACCGGTCACCTGCTCGGTGGCACCGGCGCGCTCGAGGCAATGTTCACCGTGCTCGCGGTGCGAAACCGCGTCGCTCCCCCCACAATCAACCTCACCGAGCAGGATCCCGAGATCCCACTGCAGGTGTCGGGCGAGGCACAGGCGCTGGGCGATGCCCCGCAGCTGGCGATCTCGAACTCGTTTGGGTTTGGCGGCCACAACGCGGTTCTCGCGGTACGCTCCTACAACTAATTCTCGTGCTTTGCGCCGCGGCCGCGGCACCCCTGACCCGCGCGGGTTACGGTGTGTTGCGGCCGCGGCGTCTTGCGTGAGCGACTCGCGCTGTCACACGATACGGTAACTATTATGAAGCCCTTTCTGCTCATCACCACGCGCGGTGAAGACACTGAGGCCGCAGATGAGCACGCGGCATACTGCCGTCTCACTGGCCTGCTGCCTGAGGACCTTGAATGGCGCCGGATCGAGTCGGGCCCGCTCGGCCCCATCGACTTCTCGGCGTATTCAGGCATTATTCTCGCGGGCAGCCCCTTCACGGTGAGTGAACCCGATGAGCTGAAATCGCCGACTGAACGGCGGGTTGAGCAGGAGCTTGCGCAGCTGCTCACCGAGGTCGTGCGACGCGACTTTCCGTTTCTGGGGGTCTGCTACGGGATCGGCACGATTGGTGCGCACCAGGGGGCGCGCGTCGATCGCACCTACGGTGAAAGCTCGCAGGCCGCGCGCATCACACTCACTGACGCGGGTCTCATCGACCCGCTGCTGCACCAGTTGCCCGCCACATTTGACGCGTTCGTGGGGCACAAAGAAGCGATCACCGAGGTGCCCGACACGATCACCGTGTTGGCGAGTTCTCCCACCTGCCCCGTGCAGGCGTTTCGTGTGGGAGACAACGTGTATGCCACCCAGTTTCACCCCGAGCTCGATACCGCATCGTTCACGTCACGGGTGCGCGCGTACGCGCACCACGGCTACTTTGAACCGAGCGAGGTAGACACGATTGTCGCGGGCGCCGAACGCGCCGATGTGCGCGCGTCACACATGGTGCTGGGCCGATTCGTTGAAGAATACATTTCTTCTGGCGACCGCTAGGGGACCACATCAGTAGGCTGATTCGTCATCCTGCGCGAGCGTAGCGAGTCGCAGGATCCACAGTTGATTCTGCGACTACGCGCAGAATGACACAGGCCCCGCTGGCGACCGCTAGGGACGCAGGGGCTCTACCAGGGCGAGCTCAACAGTAAGATTGATCGGCTCGCCAGCGCGCTCAGGCCGACACTCCCAAACTCCCCCGCGCTCAGCATCAACGCCGGGCTATCGCCGACCCAGGCCGCCAGCGCCAGTACGCACGCTCCGCCGAGCAAGATCCAGCCGCACATCGCCAGCCCCACCGAGACTGATCGCCGCAGCATGGCCTGGCCGCTCGCCGTCACAGGCTTGAGCAGGCAGACGAGCGAGAAGGCCAAGGCTCCCAGCGCGACTCCCCCGAATACGTCGCTTGGCCTGTGCCACCCAAACGCGAGCAGCTGCCACCCCACGGCGCCCAACAGCGCCGTGCTGCCGAGTGCCACAATCGCCCTACCGCGGGCCGGCACCGCCCAGATGAGGCCCGCCATGAGCGCCATAAACACGGTCATGTGCCCGCTCGGAAACGTGTTGGGCAGGTCGAGTTCAAAGAGCGCGGGCCTGGTGAGCAGCTGCTGTTTGAGCAGCTGCGACGCGATGATCGCACAGGCGGGAACGACGGTCACCACGATCGCCCGGCGCACGCCGTGTACTGCGAGGGCGATGACGCCCACGACAATCAGCGCTACCGCGACCGAGGGAATCGACACCAGGTTGAGCGGTGGCGGCGGGCTCGTCGTAAACTCGGCCGCGTCGAGCACGCTCTCCTCAGCCCGTTGACCGAGCTCGTTGCGCACTCCGAGCACGTACGAGCCGACGCCCAGCGCGGCCCAGAAGATCGTGAACCACAGCGCCCGCCGGCGCCCCCTCACCCTTTGCACGGCGTCGCTCACTGCCCCGCGGCGGCTACGACAGCGGGAGCTGCCGCACGGGCCTGTGCGTCGCCCGTGCGCACCGCCCACAGGGCGAGCGCCGCCGCTGTGGCGACGTTCAACGAGTCGACGCCGTGCTCCATCGGAATCACGACCGAGCGTGCCGCCGAGGCGAGTGCCCTGCGGCTGAGCCCGGGCCCCTCGGTGCCAAACATGAGGGCCAGGCGATCCGGAATATCACCAACAAACTCAGCAAGGTCTTGGGCGTCGTCACGCAGCGCGAACGCGGTGAGCTCGTAACCCTCCTCGCGAAACATCGGGCCCGCTTCGCGCCAGTCTGGCAGCCGCGCCCACGGCACCTGCAGCACCGCCCCCATGCTCACGCGCACCGCGCGGCGGTAGAGCGGGTCTGCGCAGCCGGGCGACAGTAGCACGGCATCGACTCCGAGAGCCGCGGCAGACCGAAACACGGCGCCCACGTTCGTGTGATCGGCAAGGTCCTCGAGCACGACGACGCGCCGTGACGCGCGCAGCAGCTCCACCGGGTCGAGCGGTGTCGGCCGGTGCATCGATGCGAGCGCACCGCGGTGCATGTTGAACCCGGTCAGCTGCTCGAGCTGTTCAGAGGTGCCAACGTACACGGGCACGTCGGGGTAAGCCGCGAGCACCGGCTCCATCTGTTCAAGCCACACCTCGGCGAGTAGCACCGCCCGAGGCCGGTGCCCCACGCGCAGCGCACGCTCAATCACCTTGGGTGATTCGGCGAGGTAGAGACCCTCGGCGGGCTCGCGCACCCGCCGCATCGCCACGTCGGTGAGACCCGTGAAATCGGTCAGCTCGGGAGCGTGGATGTCGGTGATGCGAATGATGTTCACGCTGTTACTTCTTCCGTCAAATGCCAGATCACAAACGCTACCGCGTCCTCGACCGCTTCATAGTGCACCAGGTGGCCCGTGCCGGGAATAATGCGCAGCGTCGCCTCGGGAATGCGTCGCTGCAGTTCGAGCTGCTTGGCGAGCGGCGTGATGTCGTCACGGTCACCCGCCACGATGAGCGTCGGCATGGTGTACACCCGCGCGTCTTCAATGACGGTGTGCGACACCGACGCGCGAAACGCGTCAAGTAGCGTCGCGGCATCGGCGAACCGGCTGAAATAGGCGCCGTGTTGCCCGTGAATCCACGCGCGCAGTTCGCGGTCGCGGGTCTTCGCCATGACTTCGCTCATGCCGCGCACGATCGCAGGGTTGCCCAGCAGTGCGCGGGCACCGCGCTCGGGCAGCATCTCGGCCAGCTTGTAGTAGCCAATGGCGAGCTGCGTGAGGAGCGCCTGCGGCCCTTCGAGCGCGGGCGCAGAAATCGGGTTGATCAGGATCGCGCGCACGGGGTCGAGTCCTCCCTTGATGGCGGCTGTCACGACGAGCGACCCAAAGGAGTGCCCTAGGATCGCGAACCCTGTGGGTGCTGTGGCCGCTGCGAATGCGCGCAGCCACTCACCGTAGAGTGCAATGTCGTGCGTGCGGCCGCCGATCGCGGGCGAAGCACCAAAGCCGGGCAGATCAGGCACGATGATGCGCAGCTCGGGCCGCGCCGCAGCAAGCGAACGCGCTATGCCTTCGAGCCCGTGGTGATCGCCGCGAAACCCGTGCACCATGATGAGGGCCGGGCCTTCGGCGCTGCCGTACTGCCAGGCCTTCGTGGGCGCGCCGAGCACCTCCACGGTCAGATGCTGCGCGGTGTCACTCACTCCCCCATCGTAGCGAGCAGCCCTGGCAGGGTTCTGGGCTGGCCGCCCCAAAGCTCTTGGCCGGGCGTGTCGGTGGCGGCCGATAGCATCGACATAACGAAAGGAACTGACGTGACCAAAACACTTCCCCTCTGGGCCACGCACCTTGCCGTCTTTGACACAGAGACCACGGGCGTTGACACCTCTCAGGCGCGCATCGTGAGCGCCGCCATTGCGCTCCTCGGGCCAGCGGGCGAGGTGCTCGAGCGCTATGACTGGCTTATCGACCCGGGTGTGCCCATTCCCGACGCCGCGGCGAACGTGCACGGCATCACGACCGAAGTCGCGCGCGCCAGCGGCATGGATGCGGCCGTCGGTGTCGCCCAAATCGTCTCGCAGCTGCGCGAAATGCTCGACCGCGGCTACCCCGTTGTCGCCTATAACGCGCCGTTCGACCTGACCCTGCTCGCCGCTGAGGCCGCCAGGCACGGGGTCACCTGGCTCGAGCAGGTCACGCCCGTGCTCGATCCGCTGCTGCTCGATAAGCAGTTTGACCGCTACCGCAAGGGCAAGCGCACCCTCGAGGTCGTAGCGGCTCACTACGGTGTCGACCTTGGTCAGGCGCACGACGCAGGCGAAGATGCTATTGCGGCCGGCCGCGTGCTGCAGCAGATCGCTCTCAAGTACGCCGATGTCGCACCGCCCGAGCTCGACGAGTTGCACGCCGCGCAGGTGGGCTGGTCTGCAGCGCAGGCCGAAAACTTTCAGGCCTACATGCGCCGCGCGCGCGACCCACAGTTTGTCGCCGACGGGCGCTGGCCGCTGCGGGCCTAGCTCGCACGCGGGTACCCGGGCTCGCGGCTGGGCTCGCACCCGGGCCCCCGGGCTCGCGGGCTTAGCTCGCGGGCCCGTCCGCGTGCTGAACTGCTTTCGCGCATAGCAAAGCGGGGCCGGATCCCAAGGATCCGGCCCCGCTTTGTACGCAGCAGCTGGTTAGGCGCCGAAGCCCTTGAAGCGCTGGTTGAACTTCTCGACGCGGCCGGCCGAGTCCATGATGCGCTGCTTGCCCGTGTAGAAGGGGTGCGATGCGCTCGAGATCTCGACGTCGATGACGGGGTAGGTCACGCCATCAAGCTCGATGGTCTTTGCGCTCGACAGGGTCGAACGGGTGAGGAACGTCTCTCCCGATGCGAGGTCGCGGAAAACGATTGCGTTGTACTCGGGGTGAATCTCGGTCTTCATGAGTGTTCCTTTAAGTTGTTTGCCTGGATGGGAGCGTGTAACAGCACGCTCCGAGGTCTTGGGATGGCGCGGATTACCGCACAGCGATCTAGTTTAGCAGACGTTCGCCAGCGTCGTGCTAGCCACGTGCGGTCGCCGCATAGCGCCCGTTCGTCTCGGTGAGCGCGAGCGGCAAACCAAACGTCGCTTCGAGGTTTTCTGCGGTGAGGGTCGTGCTGATGGGCCCTGCCGCCTGAATGTGGCCGTCGCGCACCATGAGCACGTGCGTGAACCCGGGCGGAATCTCTTCGACGTGGTGGGTGACCATGATCATGGCCGGGGCATACGGCGACTGTGCGAAGCTCGACAGGATCTCGATGAGGCGCTCGCGCGCGCCCAGGTCGAGGCTCGCGCTGGGCTCGTCGAGCAGCAGCAGCTCGGGGTCGGTCATCACGGCCCGGGCGATCATGGCACGCTTGCGCTCGCCATCGCTGAGGGTGCCAAACGCGCTGTCTGCGAACGCCGAGAGGTTCCACTCTGCGAGCACGCGATCGGCCTGCTCAATATCGATCTCGTCGTATTGCTCACGCCAGCGGCCCTCAACCGAGTAGGCGGCGGTGAGCACGACGTTGCGCACGGTCTCCTGCGGCGGAATGCGTCGCGCCGAGGCAGAAGACACGAAGCCGATGCGCGTGCGCAGCTCAAACACGTCCACCTTGCCGAGGCGTTCGTCGAGCACGTCGACGGTGCCGCGTGTCGCGAAATCCTGTGTCGTGGCGAGCTTCATGAGCGTCGTCTTGCCCGCCCCGTTCGGGCCGAGCACCACCCAGCGCTCTGAATCCTCGACCGCCCAACTGACGTTGTCGAGAATCGGGCGTTGGTTTCGCACGTATGAGACATCAGTGAAGCGCAGCACATTGGTCATGAACTACAGCCTAACGACTTCGCGCGCGGGCGCCGGCATGGCACGCTGCATAGACTGGAGTCATGACCGTTGCTCCCCTTGTTGTGCTTGATTGTGATTCGACGACCATTCAGGATGAGGTGATCGAACTCATCGCCGACGCGGCGGGCAGCCGCGAGGCGGTCGCCGAGGTGACCGAGCGTGCCATGCGTGGCGAGCTCGACTTCGCCGAGAGCCTGCGCGAGCGCGTGGCGACACTCGCGGGCACACCCGAATCGGTGTTCGCCGACACCTACGCTCGCGTGCGCCTCACCCCGGGCATCACCGAGCTCATCGCCGAGGTGCACCGCCGCGGCGGCAAAGTGGGCGTCGTCTCGGGCGGATTTCACGAGGTGCTCGACCCGCTCGCGAAAGATCTAGGGCTCGATTTTTGGCGCGCTAACAGGCTCGAAGTGGTCGACGGCCAGCTGACAGGCCGCACCGTCGGCCCGATCATCGACGCCACCGCCAAAGCCGAAGCGCTGCAGGAGTGGGCCGCATCGAGCGGCCTCCCGCTGTCAGCTTCTGTCGCGATCGGCGACGGCGCCAACGATCTCGAGATGATGAAGGTGGCGGCCCTCGGGGTGTCGTTTAACGGCAAGCCCGTCGTCGTAGAGCGCGCCGACGAGGCGATCGAGGCCGATCTGTCGCGCGCGATCCCGCTGCTCGACCGCCTGAGCTAACACGCACGAAGCTGCCTCGCTCAGCTCCGCGCCACACATACGAAGCGCCGCTGGCGTCTTGATCCGGATCGAGATGCCAGCGGCGCTTCGTGCTGTGTGCGCTTAGTGCGTTGGGAGTTAGTGCCCCATGCCGAGGCCGCCGTCGACCGGGATCACGGCGCCCGAAATGTAGCCGGCGTCATCGCCCGCGAGGAACGATGCCGCGCCCGCGATCTCGGCCACCTGGCCGAACCTGGCGGCGGGGATCGAGGCGCGGTACTGCTCTTGCTGTGCCTCGGGCAGAGCCGCGGTCATGTCAGTCTCGATGAACCCGGGAGCGATCACATTGGCGGTGATGTTGCGTGCGCCGAGCTCGCGGGTGAGCGAGCGGGCGAAGCCTACAAGCGCGGCCTTCGAGGACGAGTAGTTGATCTGACCGGGTGAGCCGTAGAGCCCCACGACGCTCGAGATCAGAATGACACGCCCGAAGCGGCCCTTCAAAAGCCCCTTCGCCGCGCGCTTCACGACGCGGAAGGTGCCCGTGAGGTTCGTGTCGATGACGCTCGTGAAGTCCTCCTCGGTCATGCGCAGCAGCAGCGTGTCTTTCGTGATGCCGGCGTTGGCCACGACGACCTCAACCGGGCCGTACTCGGCCTCGACCTGCGAGAAGGCCGCGTCGATTGATGCCGCGTCCCCCATGTCTGCGCGCACGGTGAGTGAGCCCGAGGGGCCTTCGCCCGAACGAGCGGTTACGGCTACGCGGTGGCCGTCGGCGAGCATGCGCTCTGCGATGGCATAGCCGATGCCTCGGTTGCCACCCGTAACGAGAACGGTGCGCGATGTAGTCATGAAGGTCCCTCCGTAGGTGAAAGTCTCGCTCTAGCTTATGCGACCGTCATCGCTGCACCCGATATGGGCAGCGTGGAGTATGAGCCGGGCTTGGGTGAGGTCTCAGCCGAACAAAGTAAGCTGGGGTGGTTGAAGAGGGAGCGCATGAGTCAGGAATATCGCGTCACATCGGCGGGTGTGAGTGCGGCAGAGGACCGGTCGCACCGCATGCGCATGTACTTCATTGCCATGGCGCTGCGCGTGGTGTGCGTGGTCTCGCTTTTTTGGGTGCACGGCTGGTGGATCATCATTCCCGCCGTCGGCACGGTCGTGCTGCCTTGGTTTGCTGTGATGGTGGGTAATGCCGTCGCGCAGGGCACGCGCGAGGAGTTTGACGCGGCCGAACCCCTCGAGATTCGCGCTCCCGTCGAGCCCGAGGCGGCTCCCGAGCCCGAATTGATCGTGCTCGACGTCGAACCCACACGGCGCAGGGACCGCCCCGCGCCTGCTGCTGGAGCAGAGACGGCGGCTACGCCTGTCGCTGAGTCGGAGCCAGAACCTGAGCCTGAGTCGGAACCCGAGTCAGAGCCTGAGTCTGAGTCTGAGTCAGAGTCAGAGTCAGCGTCTGACGCCGAGGGCGCAGCGTGAGCGGCGTGATCTCCCCCGGTGTACTCGGCGGGGCCGCCGCCCAACGCTTCGAGTGCTCTCGCGCGGGCTGCCGCGACGAAGCAGCCTTTGCGCTGCTGTGGCGCAACCCCAAGATTCACGCGATTGACCGCCGCAAAACCTGGCTCGCCTGCGAGCCACACCTCGAGTACCTGCGCGAGTTTCTTGCCGCGCGCGACTTTCCGCTCGAGGTACGCACCATTGAGGAGCTTGATGACTGACACGCAGACCGCCCAGGCCCAAGGCCCTGGCGTGGAGGCCAGCGCACAGCCTGGCTGGAGCTTCTTGCGTTCTCGCCGCTGGGCGGGCTACTTTGCGATGTTTCTCGTGTTCTCAATTGCATGCGTGTGGCTCGGCAATTGGCAGTTCGATCGCCGCGCCCAGGCGCGCGCCGAGATCGCTCGCATCGACGCGAATTACGGGGCACCTGCTGTCGAGCTGGCCACGGAACTCCCCGACCCTGCAGTGTTTGATGAGAGCGTGCAAAAGTGGCGCACTGTGCGCGTGACGGGCGAGTATGCGGGTGACCCCGTGCTTGCGCGCAACCGTCCAGGGCCCGGCGGCGTCGGCTCCGACCTCATTCAGGGGCTACGAACCACCGACGGTCGCGTGTTCTATGTCAGCCGTGGCTGGGTGCCCGTCAATGGCAACGAGGCCGAGGCCGACAACTTTGACACAGCACAGCTCCCCGCGGCCCCCACCGGGCCCGTGACGGTCGAGACACGACTACGCGCTTCCGAACCCGAAATCACGGGCCGCTCGGCGGGCGAGCGCACGGTAGCGAGCATCGATGTGCCCGCGATCGCGCAGGTAACCGGCGTTGACGGTGAGACCTATCTTGGCGCCTACGGCATGCTCATCACCGAGACGAGCAGTGCCGCGACGGGCAGTGCAGATACGGGAACTGCCGAGCACGGCGTGCTGCCCGCGAAGCCCGAGCGCGACGAGGGGCCGCACCTGTCGTACGCGCTGCAGTGGTACATCTTCATCTTGATCGCGGCGATCGGTGTTGGGTACGCCGCCCGCCACGAGTACCGCGCACTCAACGCTGGCAGCGATGTGGTGCGCGAGCAAGATCGCCGCTCCGCCCTGCGCAAGAAGCGTCGGGGCCCCAGCGATAACGATGAAGAAGACGCGCTGCTCGGAGAGTAGTTACACACCCTCACGAAAATGCCCCGTGCATATGCCATCAGCACATGCACGATACACACGAAGCCCTCACTCTCGCACAGAGACTGAGGGCTTCGGCGTTTAGTGAGCGCCTGTAACGACCAGCCCGTGTGCCCCAACGTCTCGTTACGATAGCTCGATGAGCTCGAGGAAGTCCTTTGACCAGTGGCCCTCGGTAGCCTCCGGCATGATCGACACGCGCTCGGGGCTGAGCGCTTCGACCGCGCCGTGGTCGTGCGACACCAGCACCACAGCGTCGGTGAAGTGCGCCAGCGCATCGAGAATCTCTTCGCGGCTCGCGGGGCCGAGGTTGTTCGTCGGCTCATCAAGCAGTAGCACGTTGGCACTCGAGACCACGAGCATCGCGAGCGCGAGACAGACTTTCTCGCTGCCCAACAGCACGCCCGCTTGCTTCAACACGTCGTCACCGGTGAACACGAACGAGCCGAGTACGCGGTGCCAGAACAAGAGTGCTTCGGTCGGCTCGACACCGATGGCCTCCTTATCGGGAAATGCCCTTCTGATAAGCTGAGTGGCAGGATTGTGGAAGCTTAGGTCGGAGAAGTTAAGTCACGATGGTCACTTCAAAAAATTTTGCACTCTTGACCGTTAGTGGGCTGCTAGTTTTGGCATCCACTTCTTGCAGCTTCTCTGCGCTTCCAATCCCTGATATGGCCCCCCAAAGCGAATCTGAAAGCAACATAGCACCTGAACCTGCTGACACGACGGACGCTAGTCTTTGTGAGTCCGCCACTGCAGAGTCGATCGAGCTTTTTAGAGCGGCACTAGACCGGGCAGACAGGGCATCTACCCAATCCGAAGTCGATGCTTTCGCTGCTGCGGTACCGGAACTTTTTGGGCAGATCGGAAGGAGTGCCGGAGAAAAGTGCGGCACAGAGGGCAAAGGGGCCATTTATTCCGAGTTGATTGTCTGGCTTTCTGCGGAGGCAGGTGTTCGAGCGGCGAATAGTGCGGCTTTTGCGGAGGGAGCATTGCAAAGTCTCTGCGCAGCTGATGTAGAACTCACTGCTGCAGCAAATCTGGCCTGTATTTAGTAGCCGCATGCTGGGCTTCGGCTGCGCCGTACCAGCACAGCGGAAACCACAGTAAAGAGTTGGCCCGTTCCGCGGCCTGGCAAGGCGCGACCCGAACATTTTATGCGGACCCGTGACATGTTGCCTTGCCCTGCTTCTCAGGGACAGCGTGAATAAGTATTGGGCGGCATGCCCGGTCATCTGCTCGATCAGCATGAGTGAGTCATGCACCTGCTGCCCATAAGATCGGGCCTCCCCGGCCGCGGCGTCGACGAGGGACACTGTGCGGCACCGGTTGAACAGGTATTGCGTCCGACGGCTGAACCGGGCACTCCATGTGATCGCGGTGCCCCGGGCACGGTGTGACGAGGCTACGCGTGCGTACGTGGAGCAGAGGCATGGTGAAGGGCTGACGCTAAAGGAAGTGCGCCGCTGGTTGAAGCAGCATATTGCACGTCAAGCATTTCGCTGCAGCTGCCCCTCAAATAGCGAGTTGACATACGTCGAAGAATCAGAATCCAACTTCAAGTCCCCACCTCATGCAGGAGATCAGCACTCGTGCAGGAGATCAGCACTCGTGCAGGACCAAAACCCTGATTCAGTCCTGCATAAATGCTGATCTCCTGCAAGAGCGAAAAATCGGACCTGACTCGTGCCACTTTTTAGATTTTCCTACATCATTTGATAAGAAATTGTTGATTTGATGCGGTGCTGGTACGTGTGCGACCGCACCACAACGAGGGGCTTGTTCACCCACTGACTCGCGATGTGACGCTCCGCGCCACAACTGCGAAAACCATCTTTGGCCGGTGCTCGTTACTAGATGAGCTGTCTGCCGGCATTCAAACGGCACGAACCAGGTCACACACAGGAGCCAAGACATCGTGCGGCCAAAAGTGGGTGTTATCAGCCCTGATAACACCCACTTTTGGCCGCACGCCCTCATTTGCCAGAGGAATCGATCTTTGGTGCAACGGATGTGGGAAAAGACTCATTCGCCTGGGATGTTGCCCCAAAGCTTCGACATGTGCACTGCACGCCAGCACTAAGTGGCACGAGTCAGCAGGACCAAAACCCTGATTCAGTCCTGCATAAACGCTGATCTCCTGCAAGAGCGAAAATCGGGCGTTGGGTCGTGGATCCTGCGACTCCTTCGTCGCGCAGGACGACGAAGGAGACGCGCAGGACGACGAAGGAGACGCGCAGGATGACGAGTCAACCTATCGGCGCGGCCGCTGAGAACTGTTACGAGAGTTCGATGAGCTCGAGGTAGTCCTTTGACCAGTGGTCCTCGGTAGCCTCCGGCATGATCAGCACGCGCTCGGGGTTGAGCGCTTCGACCGCACCGTGGTCGTGCGACACCAGCACCACAGCGCCGGTGAAGTGCGCCAGTGCGTCGAGAATCTCCTCGCGGCTTGCGGGGTCGAGGTTGTTCGTGGGCTCATCAAGCAGCAGCACGTTGGCACTCGAGACCACGAGCATCGCGAGCGCGAGACGGGTTTTTTCGCCGCCCGACAGCACGCCCGCCGGCTTCAACACATCGTCACCGGTGAACAGGAACGAACCGAGTACGCGCCGCGCCTCAGTCTCAGTGAGGTGCTGTGACACCGACACCATGTTCTGCAGCACACTCGCCTTTACGTCGAGCGTCTCGTGCTCCTGCGCGTAATAGCCGACCTTGAGACCGTGCCCCGCGATGATCTCGCCCGTGTCAGGCTCGTCCACCTGTGCGAGCATACGCAACAGAGTGGTCTTGCCCGCGCCGTTCAACCCCAGCACGACGACCTTCGAGCCACGATCGATCGCGAGGTCGACGCCCGCAAAAATCTCGAGCGAACCGTACGACTTCGACAACCCCTGAGCCATGAGTGGGGTCTTGCCGCACGGCGACGGGTCTGGGAACCGCAGCTTCGCGACGCGCTCGACCTGGCGCACATCGTCGAGCCCTGACAGCATCTTTTCAGCACGAGCCACCATCTGGTGCGCAGAAGCGGCCTTCGAAGCTTTGGCGCCAAACCTGGCAGCCTGATCCTTGAGCGCCGAAGCCTTCTTCTCGACGTTCGTGCGCTCCTTGCGGCGTCGCTCTTCGTCTGCCGCGCGCTGGCGCAGATACAGCTTCCAGTTCATGTTGTACACGTCGATGACCTGGCGGTTGGCGTCGAGGTAGAACACCCGGTTCACGGTCTCGCCCACGAGCTCGATGTCGTGCGAAATCACGATCACGCCGCCCTTGTACGTCTTCAAGAACTCGCGCAGCCACACGATTGAATCGGCATCGAGGTGGTTCGTTGGCTCATCGAGAATCATCGTGTCGGCGTCTGAGAACAGAATGCGCGCGAGCTCAATGCGACGCCGCTGACCGCCCGAGAGCGTCTTCAGCGGCTGGTCGAGAATGCGGTCGGGCAGGCCGAGGTTGCTCGAAATCGACGCGGCCTCTGACTCTGCCGCGTACCCGCCAAGGGCGTGAAACCGGTCGGTCAGGTTACCAAACCGCTTCATGGCCTTCTCAGCGACCACCGGGTCGTCTGATGACATGTCCTCGGTCGCCTTGGCAATGTTCTTGGTGAGCGTGCCGAGACCGCGAGCATCGAGGATCCGGTGCCTGGCGATCTGCTCGGGGTCACCGACCCGAGGGTCCTGCGGCAGAAAGCCCAGCTCGCCCGTCACAGTAATCTTGCCCTCTGCGGGCTGCAGCTCCCCCGAAAGGGTGCGCGTGAGCGTGGTCTTGCCGGCACCGTTTCGGCCCACGAGGCCGATCTTGTCACCGGGGTTCACGCGGAAGTTGACGCCGCCCATCAGACGGCGGGCGCCGACGTCAATTGCGAGATCCTCGACGGTGATCACGAGTGGGGCTCCTTAAAACAGCAAACGGCCAGATAGACGAGCCCACCGGGTGGGCAACCTCACTAGTCTACCTGGCCGAGCTGAGCCCACGGGGCCGGTGCCGTTAGCGACCGGCTCCGAGCGCCGCGGCGTCGGCCCACAGCACCGTCTCGCGGCGGCCAGTCACCCGCGCCGCGGGCACGAGCGGTTCACGTCGCGCACGCAGGTGAGCTACGGCCTCGGCCTTGCCGTCGCCGCAAGCGAGCAACCAGACACGGTCGGCGCGTCGCAGCGCGGCGACACTCAGTGACACCCGCTCGGCGGGCGGCTTCGGCGACTCGCGCACCGCCAACGCGGCGGGAGTCTGTGCCCCCTCCTGCAGCAGGTCATCGCGGCCGGGAAACAGCGAGGCCACGTGAGCGTCCTCCCCCACCCCGCACAGCGCCACATCAATCTGCGTAAGCCCTGCGATGATCGTCGCGTACTCGGCCGCAGCCTCATCGAGCGACAGTTCGGCCGCGCTCGAAGCCACCCTGTGCACGAGTGCCGGATCAGTCTCCACGGCCGCAAACAGCGTGCTGTCTGCCAACAGGTCGTTGCGCTCGGCATCGCCCGCGGGCAGCCAGCGCTCATCGCCCCATACGAACCGCACCCGGCGCCAGTCGACACCCGCCGCCAAGTGGGCTGATGTGCGATCGGCCTGCGCCCGCGCACCGAGCGCCGCGAGCACCGCGGCGCCCGCACGGCCGCCCGTCAAAACGATGCAGGGCACGCTGCCCTCGGCCTGTCGCGTGCGAAACACGCTCAGAATCTCGTCAGCGCATGTAAGGCCCAAGTCTGCGAGGCTGTCAACCTCGCGCACGGTGAGCATCGCTTCGGCAGCCACGGTTACACCGCTACTTCGCTGCGGTCGCCCGACCACAGCGTGTGGAACGACCCTTCACGATCGGTGCGACGGTACGTGTGTGCACCAAAGAAGTCACGCTGACCCTGCACCAGCGCCGCCGGCAGTCGATCTGCGCGCAGGCCATCGTAGTACGCGAGCGACGACGAAAACGCGGGCGCGGGAATGCCGGCCTGCGTGGCCGCGATGACCACGCGGCGCCAGGCTGCCTGGCCGCGCGAGAGGGCGTCTGCGAAGTACGGAGCTGCCATGAGCAACGTCAGCTGGTCATCCGCCGCAAACGCGTCGGCGATCCGGTTCAAGAACTGCGCGCGAATAATGCAGCCGGCACGCCACAGACGCGACACGGCCCCGAGGTCGATGTTCCAGTTGTACTCGGCCGCGCCAGCACGAATTTCGTCGAAGCCCTGTGAGTACGCCACGATCTTCGACGCATAGAGCGCCTGCCGCACGTCCTCGATGAATGCCTCTTCGTTCTCGACCGTAAACGTCTCGCTCGGCCCGGGCAGCGCGGCCGCGGCCGCCCGCTGGCCCGCCTGCGACGAGAGCGAGCGCGCAAATGTCGCCTCGGCGATGCCCGACACCGGCACGCCCAGTGACAGCGCCGTCTGCACGGTCCAGGCCCCGGTGCCCTTGGCGCCCGCCCGGTCGAGGATCACGTCGACGAGCGGCGCGCCGGTCGCCTGGTCCACCTGGCGCAGCACCTCGGCGGTGATCTCCACGAGGTACGACTCAAGCTCGCCTGTGTTCCACTGCGCAAAAATATCTGCAATCTCGGCGGGCGACTTCCCTGTTCCGCGCCGGATCAGGTCGTAAGCCTCAGCGATGAGCTGCATGTCGGCGTACTCAATACCGTTGTGCACCATCTTCACAAAGTGACCGGCGCCGTCGTGGCCAACGTGGGTGACGCACGGCTCACCCTCGGCGACGGCCGCAATGCTCGTAAGGATCGGGCCGAGGGTCGCCCAGGCCTCGTCAGAACCACCGGGCATAATGCTCGGGCCGTTCAGGGCACCCTCTTCGCCGCCCGAAATGCCGACGCCCACAAAGTTGATGCCGCGGGCGCGCATCTCGCGCTCGCGCCGAATAGTGTCGGGGAAATAGGCGTTGCCGCCGTCGACGATGATGTCACCGGGCTCAAACACGTCGGCGATCGCGCTGATCGTCGCGTCGGTTGCCTCTCCCGCCTGCACCATCAAAATCGCGGTACGCGGCTTCGTCAGGCTTGCCGCAAACTCGGCGTACGATGCTGCGGGCACGAAGCCCGCCTCGGGGTGTTCGCCCACGAGCGCTTCGGTGCGGCTGTGGCTGCGGTTGAACACTGCCACCGTGTTGCCCTCACGGCTCGCGAGGTTCCGTGCCAGGTTGGCGCCCATGACCGCGAGCCCTACGACGCCAATGTTTGCTGTGCCTTCGCTCATGCGGGCTGCTCCGTTCGTGTGTGTGCTTCAAGTTGGGCGACGACTCGGCCATACATGGCGTCTTCGTCGAGGATGCGTAGTTCTTCTGCCAGGCACTCGCGCAGCGTACGCCTGGGCAGCACGATCTCGTGCTCGGGCTGGCCCGGCTGGCGCAGAATCGCACGATCCGGAGCGACGCGCTCAAGCTGCGCTCGGCCGTTCGCGCTGTGCAGCGTGACCGAGCGCACGCCACCCAGCGGCGAGTCGTCGCGCTTGAGCGTGCAGTGCGTGGGGACTTCGAGTGCGAGTTCGAGCCAGGCCGCCAAGATGTTCGTGGAGGGTGACTCGGGGCCGCCCACGACCTCCACCTCGGTGACAGGGCCAAACTGCCGCTGATCGAGGATCGCCGCCAGGTACTCCCGCCAGCGCGTCAGCCTGGTCCAGGCAAGGTCGGTGTCGCCCGGCGTGTAGGCGCGCACCCGCTGCGTAAACGCGTCTGAGTGCACGGCGGCGCTGTCGGTGATGCGTCGCTGGGCGATGCGCCCGAGTGGGTGCGCTCCCGGCAGGTACGGCGCCTCCCCCGGCCACCAAACGACGACGGGAGCGTCGGGCAGCAGCAGCCCGTTGACTAGGCTCTCGAGCCCGCTGCACACGTCACCGTAGGCGCGCAGCACCACGACATCGCTCGCGCCAGCGTCTGCGCCCACTCGGATCTCGGCGTCAAGGCGCGCTTCAGGCTCATCGGGCAGCTCGACCAGCACGATCACGCGCATAGGGTGCTCACTCGACGCGTGATTTGCGGCTTCGACGACGGCTTCGTCGATGGGCTCAGTGGCGGCGATGACCAGCGTAAGCACACGGCCCAACGCTGACACGCCACCCTCGAGCCGCAACGACACCAGCCGGTTAGCAATCGCACTGACGTTTGTGTTTGGCAGCTGTACGATCACGGCCGTCTCCAACTTCTACCATCGCGGGCCATGAGGGCGTGCGCCGAATCTGGACCCCACGAGCCGGGCGCGTACTGCTCGGGTTTGTCGGGCTGTGCCGCCCAGAACTCCTCGATCGGGTCCAGGATCTTCCACGACAGTTCCACCTCGGCCTGCCGCGGGAACAGCGGCGCGTCGCCCAGCAGCACGTCGAGGATGAGTCGCTCGTACGCTTCTGGGCTCGCTTCGGTGAACGCGTGGCCGTAGCCGAAGTCCATGGTGACGTCACGCACGCGCGTGCCGGTGCCGGGAACCTTGGCATCGAATCGCATGGTGATGCCCTCGTCGGGCTGTACCCGGATCACGAGCGCGTTGGCGCCCATGTCGGTGCCGTGCGCTTTCGCGAACAGTTCACCGGCCTCGCGCCGAAACACGACAGCGATCTCGGTCACCCGCCTGCCCAAGCGTTTACCGGTGCGCAGGTAAAACGGCACGTCGGCCCAGCGCCGGGTGTTCACAAACAACTTCAGCGCCGCATACGTTTCGGTGTGCGACTCGGGGTTCATGCCGTCTTCTTCGAGGAAGCCGGGCACGAGCTCACCGCCCTGCCAACCGCCCCCGTACTGCCCGCGCGCGGTCGCTTCGGCCAGGTTCTCTGGCAGTCGCACCGCCTCGAGCACCTTCTCCTTCTCGGAGCGCAGGTGTTCTGCACTCAGTGCAATGGGCTCTTCCATCGCGGTGAGCGCGAGCAGCTGCAGCAGGTGATTCTGAATCACATCGCGGGCCGCTCCCACACCGTCGTAGTACCCGGCACGACCACCCACGCCAATGTCTTCGGCCATGGTGATCTGCACGTGGTCAACGTAGTTACGGTTCCAGATCGGTTCGTACATCGAGTTCGCGAACCTGAGCGACAGAATATTCTGAACGGTCTCTTTGCCCAGGTAATGATCGATCCGGAAGATGGAATCAGCGGGAAACGCGTGCTCGAGAGTCTCATTGAGTGCCTGAGCAGAGGCAAGGTCTTCACCAAAGGGCTTCTCGATGATGACGCGGCGCCAGCGCGCGTCGTCGGCCTTCTGGTCGACGAGCCCCGAGCTCGACAGGTGGTGTGCGACCTCAGGGAAGGACTTCGGGGGGATCGAGAGATAGAACGCGTGGTTGCCCATCGTGCCGCGCTCTCGGTCGAGCGCGTCGACGGTGTCTCGCAGCCGCACATAGGCATCGGGGTCGTCGAAGCGACCCTGCACGAAACGAATGCCCTCTGCGAGTTGGCGCCAAGTCTCTTCCCTGAACGGGGTGCGCGCGTACTTGCGTACAGCGTCGTGCACAATCTCGGCGAAATCGCGGTCAGCCCAATCGCGGCGGCTAAACCCGACGAGCGCAAAGCCGGGTGGTAGAAGCCCCCTGTTTGCGAGGTCGTACACCGCGGGCATGAGCTTTTTACGGGAGAGATCCCCCGTCACCCCAAAGATGACGAGGGAGCTGGGCCCGGCGATCCGGTTGAGACGCGGATCGCCGGGCGAGCGGAGCGGATTAGAGCTCACGTGATTAGATCGAGAAACCCAGGGCGCGCATCATGTCGCGCCCGTCGTCCGTGATCCGCGCCGGGGTCCACGGCGGCATCCACACCCAGTTGATGCGGAACGCCGTCACGAGCCCGTCGAGGCACTCGGCAATATCGTTCTCGATGACGTCTGTGAGCGGGCAGCCCGCGCTCGTGAGCGTCATGCTAATCACAAGCGCATCGTGCTCTTCGTCAAACGCCAGATCGTAGATCAAGCCCAGGTCGTAAATATTTACGCCCAGCTCAGGGTCAGAGACGTTCTTCAACGCCTCGATCGCTTGTTCTTTGAACTCTGGATCGATCGACATGGGTGAGACCACCGTTTCGTCAGCCATACGACTAGCTTACGCCTTGGCGAGGAAGCGGTCGTAGCCCTCTTCTTCCAGGCGCGTCGCGAGCTCGGGGCCACCCTGCTCTGCGATGCGACCGTCAACGAAGACGTGAACGAAGTCGGGCTTGATGTAACGCAAGATACGCGTGTAGTGCGTGATCAGCATGACACCAAGACCGGTGTTGTCCTTGGCGCGGTTGACGCCCTCAGACACGATCTTGAGCGCGTCAACGTCGAGGCCAGAGTCGGTCTCGTCGAGCACTGCGAACTTGGGCTTGAGGAGCTCGAGCTGAAGAATCTCGTTGCGCTTCTTCTCGCCACCCGAGAAGCCCTCGTTCACGTTGCGGTTCGCGAACGACTGGTCCATGCGGAGGTTGTCCATCGCGGTCTTGACGTCCTTCATCCACGTACGGATCGCGGGTGCCTCGCCGTCGATCGCGGTCTTCGCGGTGCGCAGGAAGTTGGAGTTGGTGACGCCGGGAATCTCGACGGGGTACTGCATCGCGAGGAAGAGGCCCGCGTGCGCGCGCTCGTCAACGCCCATTTCGAGCACGTCTTCGCTGTCGAGGTGAATCGAGCCGCTCGTGACCTCGTAGCGGGGGTGACCTGCGATCGCGTACGACAGGGTCGACTTGCCCGAGCCGTTGGGGCCCATGATCGCGTGGATCTCGCCCTGCTTGAGCGTGAGGTCGACGCCCTTCAGAATCTCTTTGTCGCCCTGCTCGGTCGTGACGCTGACGTGCAGGTCCTTGATTTCAAGAACGGAAGCCATAGCTTTAAATCTCTTTCGTGATGGTGGGGTCAATGTACACGTCGCCGTCTTCGATCTCGACGACATAAACGGGAACCGGCTCGTAGGCAGGCAGGTTCTGCGGCACACCCGTGGTGAGTGAGAACTGGGATCCGTGCGCCCAGCACTCGAGCGTGTCGCCTTCAACAAAGCCTTCTGAGAGGCTGATCTGGCCGTGAGTGCAGGTATCGCCAATGGCATGCACCACGCCACTCGAATCGAGGACGAGAGCAATCGGCACCCCGTCGATGTCAACCTTTACCGCTTGGTCTTGGGTGAGATCAGCGAGGGCAATTGCTTTCTGCCTGGCCATTACGCGAGCACGCTCTGTTCGAGCTCAGCGTCGATTGCCTGCTGCAGACGAGCCTCAATCTCCTCGTTACCGATGCGCTGAATCACGTCGACGAGGAACCCGCGCACAACAAGCTTGCGCGCCTCGTCTTCTGAGATACCGCGGCTCTGGAGGTAGAAGATGTGCTCTTCGTCGAACCGGCCCGTGGTCGAGGCGTGGCCCGCGCCCGCAATGTCACCCGTCTCGATTTCGAGGTTGGGGATTGAATCGGTGCGCGTGCCCTCGGTGAGGGTCAGGTTGCGGTTCTCTTCGTAGCTATCAGTACCTGCTGCCACGCGGCGGATCAGCACATCGCCGATCCATACGGCGTGCGCACCCTCGCCCTGCAGTGCGCCCTTGTAGGCGACACGGCTGCGGGTGTGGGGAGCGTTGTGGTCCATGTAGACCTGGTGCTCGAGGTGCTGGCCAGCGTCGGCGAAGTATGCGCCGTAGCTTTCGCCGTTGGCGCCCTGCTCATCAAGGTGAATCGAGGGGTTGAGCCGCACGATCTTGCCACCGAGCGAGACAACAATGTGCTGTAGGTTCGCGTCGCGTCCCACCGTCACGTTGTGGCTTGCCAGGTGAACCGCGTCCTCGTCCCACTCCTGGATCGATACGACGGTGAGGTTTGCGCCCGCGCCGACAACGATCTCGACGTTCTCGGTGAGGTTTACCTGGCCCGTGTTCTCGATGATCACGAGACCCTCTGACTGCGGAGCCGCCTCGATCACCGTGTGCGCGGCGGTCGCCGCGGTGCCGAGCTCCTGGCGCTTAACCGTGACGGTCTGACGCTCGGGGCTTGTCAGCAGAATGTGCTGCGCCACCTGGGCCTGGCCCCACGCGTTCGCGGCGGCCTGATCCTCAGGGATACCAGCGCGGCCCACGAGCTCAGAGTCCATGGGAATGTAGCTCACCTTGAGGCCGTCGGCCTCGCTGATCACGCTCGGCAGCTCGCCGCCACGCAGTTCGCCGGTCAGCAAGCCCTTGAGCTGGGCCACCGGGGTGAACTTCCAGTTGACCTCGCGGCCGGTAACCTCGGGGAAGTCAGCGACGTTGGTCGACTTGAAACGATCTGAGCGGGTCTGAATCGGTGCCCGATTGCCCCAGTCGCCGTCAGTGTGTGCCTTGAAACCGTGTTGTTCAGTCTGAAGCGTTGACATCTTTAACCGACGGATCCTTCCATGCTCATCTCAATGAGCTTGTTCAGTTCGAGTGCGTACTCCATGGGCAGCTCGCGCGAAATCGGCTCGATGAAGCCGCGCACGATCATGGCCATTGCCTCTTCTTCAGACAGGCCGCGGCTCATGAGGTAGAACAGCTGTTCTTCGCTCACGCGCGTCACGGTCGCTTCGTGTGCCAGCGTCGCATCATCGGTACGAATATCGATCGCTGGATAGGTGTCGCTGCGCGAGATCGTGTCAACGAGCAGCGCGTCACACACCACCGAGTTTGCTGCGTGGTGCGCGTTCGCCTCGACGCGGATCTCACCGCGGTAACCGGTGCGCCCACCGCCACGTGCGATCGACTTCGACAGAATTGACGACTTCGTGTTGGGGGCGAGGTGCACCATCTTGGCGCCCGCATCCTGGTGCTGGCCGGGGCCCGCGAAAGCAACCGAGAGGGTTTCGCCCTTTGCGTGCTCACCGACGAGGTACACCGAGGGGTACTTCATGGTGACCTTCGAGCCGATGTTGCCATCAACCCACTCCATCGTTGCGCCCTCTTCAGCGATCGTGCGCTTCGTAACGAGGTTGTAGACGTTGTTCGACCAGTTCTGGATCGTCGTGTAACGCACGCGTGCGTTCTTCTTCACGATGATCTCCACGACTGCCGAGTGCAGGGAGTCAGACTTGTAAATCGGGGCCGTGCAACCCTCGATGTAGTGCACGTAGCTGCCCTCGTCAGCGATGATGAGCGTACGCTCAAACTGGCCCATGTTTTCCGTGTTGATACGGAAGTAGGCCTGCAGCGGGATCTCGACGTGCACACCCTTGGGGACGTACACGAACGAGCCACCCGACCACACCGCGGTGTTCAGGGCCGCGAACTTGTTGTCGCCCGACGGGATGACGGTGCCGAAGTACTCCTTGAAGATCTCGGGGTGCTCGCGCAGCGCGGTGTCGGTGTCGAGGAAGAGCACGCCCTGCTCCTCGAGGTCCTCGCGGATCTGGTGGTACACCACCTCCGACTCGTACTGTGCAGCGACGCCGGCAACGAGACGCTGACGCTCGGCCTCGGGGATCCCGAGACGCTCGTACGTCTCTTTGATCTCCTCGGGCAGCTCTTCCCAGCTCGTCGCCTGCTTCTCAGTCGACCGCACGAAGTACTTAATGTTGTCGAAGTCAATTTCCGACAGATCAGCACCCCACGTGGGCATGGGCTTGCGTTCGAAGATCTTAAGGGCCTTCAGGCGGCGCTCAAGCATCCACTCTGGCTCATTCTTCAGAGCCGAGATTTCACGCACGACCTGCTCGTTGAGGCCACGCTTGGCTAGCGCGCCGGCCTCATCAGTGTCGTGCCAGCCGAACTCGTACTGACCCAAGCCTTCAAGCTCGGGCCGGTCGATCAATACCTCTGGCATGATCCCTCCCTCATTAGTTCAGTTCCGTTTCGCGAGAAACCCCATGCCGCGCCGAATTAGCGACCCATGCGACTGATGCCGCACTCATCGGGTTCCCTGCCACGGTGCAGTAGTCTGGGCCGCGAACGATGGCGATCCGTAGCGAGAAATTGCCTATCGGATCGACGATCACAACCACAGCTTCCTATTCTACAGTTTTTTGTATGAAAACGGGAGGGGCACGCCCTGCCCCATGGTGTATGTAGGAGCTGCCTGAGAGGAGCCCAGTTGTCTCGCGCGACCACCAGCCATTCACCCGTGAGCAGTCCCCCCGCCACGGGTCACACGATTTCACGCTGGCTGCGCTTCAGCGCGTGGACCTCGTTCGTGCTCAACACTGTCATTATTGCGACGGGCGGGGCCGTGCGTCTCACGGGTTCTGGGCTCGGCTGCCCCGAATGGCCGCTGTGCGCCCCGGGATCGCTCGTGCCCACGGAAGAGCTGAGCTACCACTCGCTCATTGAGTTTGGCAATCGCACCATTTCTGGCCCGCTGCTGGTCTTTGGCATACTCGTGGTGCTTCTGAGCTGGCGCATTCGTCGTGCTCGCCGTGATCTGTTCAGCATGTCGGTGATCGTGTTGGCACTCGTAGTGCTCCAGGCACTCGTCGGCGGCGTCATCGTCTGGATGCACCTGAACGCAAACCTGGTCGCGTTCCACTACGTAGTGTCACTCATTCTGGTGTGCCTAACGGCTGCCTATGTTGCTCGCATGTACGAGGCCGCTGGCCCCCGCGAAATCGTCGTACCCAAGCCGTTTCTCATCACCACGCACATTGCAACACTGGTCATGGCGATCACGGTGTTGTTTGGCGTGATTACTACGGCCTCGGGCCCACACTCGGGAGATGCCACGATTCAGCGGGACGGTGTTGACGCAGTGTTCATGAGCCATGTGCACTCGTGGCCCGGTTACGCCTCCCTCGCCCTCACCATCACGCTCGTCATTTGGGCTGCCGCACAAAAGCTGCGCCCGCTCCGCTGGTTCGTGGCGCTTCTTGCGGTGCTCGTTGTGCAGATCCTAGTGGGTGTCTTTCAGGCGCGCGCCGGCCTGCCGCCGTTCCCAGTGGGCGTGCACATGGTCCTTGCGACGCTGACGACCGCAGCGATGACGGTCGCCGTGCTGCGACTCAAGCGCCCAGTCGCGCTCGAGCCCGCCGCTTAAACAGGCACTATACGGTCGCGAGGATCTCGGCGTGCGGCATCAGCAGCCAGCCGTCGGGATCCTCCGCGAAGTGCCTCCAGCCAGCTGCGATCCGTTCGAGTGTCGCCCGGTCTGCGAGCCCTAAACGCAGCGCGTTCTCGGCAAACGCAGATTCGAGCGCACGCTCGGCCCACATGCCACCCCACCAGACACGATCCTCGTCGCTCTCAAAGAGCCACAGCGACGCCGAGCAGGTAACGTCTGACAAACCGGCCGCTCGAGCCCAGCGCTTCAAGTGGCGGCCCGCCGCGGGCTCTCCGCTCACTCCGCGGTGTACACGGAGGTACAGTTCAAGCCACTCATCGAGTGCGGGCGAATCGGGCGCCCAAATCACGCCCTCATAGTCGACATCGCGTACGGCCACCGTACCGCCGGGTGCCGTCACCCGTTTCAGTTCTCGCAGCATGGCAATCGGATCGCCAACGTGCTGCAGCACCTGGTGCGCGTGCACGACATCGAACGACGCGTCAGGGTACTCGAGCGCGTACGCGTCGCCCGTCTCAAACCGCAGATTGGGTAAGCTCGCCACATCAAACTCGGCTGCGGCCCTGGCGACCACGTCGGCCGAAGCATCGAGGCCAACGGTGAGCCCCGGGGCCACGATCCGGGCCAGATCGGCCGTGATTGTGCCGGGCCCCGCACCGACATCGAGTACGCGCTGGCCCGCGACGAGCCTCGGCAGCAGGTAAGCTGCCGAGTTCTCGGCGGTACGCCAGGTGTGCGAGCGCAGCACGCTCGCGTGATGGCCGTGGGTGTATTCGTCTGCCATGCCCGCAGCCTAGCGACTTTCGCGCGCCCGCGCGCCCGCGCGGGCGCTTAGAAACTGGGCAGTCCAGCGAGCTTGCCCTAGGTGGGTGGGTCGGTACCGTGTCCCAGCCCTCCGGCACCGTCACCACATAGCGCGCCAGTGGCCTCGCACCCCACGCACACAGCGCGAGGAGCTGGGTGAACAGCACACTGAATGCCTCGAGGTGACACTTCTCTGAACCGCGCGAGGGACCGATAGTCGGGTGGCTGGTGGTCTACACGGCGGGGGTCGACTGGTGTGATTGGGGGCAGACCGCGTGAGTCTTGCATCGTCGACGAGGCGGCATCGAAATGACGAGTCGCCACGATAAAAGCGTACTTATCGTGGCGACTCGTCATTTCGATGCATAGTCATGGTTGCTCGAGGGCGCGGCTACAGGGCAGAACGCATTACTGACCCACGCATCTAGGGCAGGCCGGCGAGATGCGCCCTAGAACGGCAGCAGCGGGTCGACCGCGATCGCGATCGAAAGCACCGAGAGGTACGTGATCGAGCCGTGGAACACGCGCATCGGCTTGCCCTCACGGCCGCGAATCGCGCTGCCGTACAGGCGGTGCGCCTCGAACAAGAAGTGCGCCCCGGCGGCGACAGCGACGACCGTGTACACCCAGCCCATCGGGCCAAAGGGGATCAGCAGCAGGCTCGACACGACGGTCGCCCACGTGTACAGAATGATCTGCAGGCCCACGGTCACGCGGCCGCGCACGACCCCGAGCATGGGCACGCCAGCGGCGGCATAGTCGTCGCGGTAGCGCATCGACAGCGGCCAGTAGTGTGCCGGGGTCCACAGGAAGATGATGAGGAAGAACACCCAGGCAGCCCACCCGAGCGTGCCGGTGACGGCGGCCCAGCCGATGAGCACGGGGAAACAGCCTGCGATGCCGCCCCAGATGATGTTTTGTTCGCTGTGGCGCTTGAGCAGCAGCGTGTAGATCACCACGTAGAAGAAGATGGCGCCGGCGCCGAGCGCGGCAGCGAGCCAGTTCGTGGTGAGTGACAGCCACACCACCGAGAGTACGCCCAGCACCCACGAGAAGATGAGCGCGTTGCGATCAGAGATCTCGCCCGTGACGAGCGGCCGGTTCTTGGTGCGCTTCATCTTGCGATCCATGTCGCGGTCGATGTAGCAGTTGAATGCGCCAGCAGACCCGGCGCTCAGCGCGCCACCGATGAGGGTGGCGAGCACGAGCCAGAGGTTCGGCAGCCCGCCCTCTGCGAGAATCATCGCGGGCACGGTCACGACGAGCAGCAGCTCCATCACTCGCGGCTTGGTGAGCGCGACATAGTTCTTGATCGTGCGCCCAATCGACCGAGGGGTCTTGGGAACCTGAACATGAGCTTCATTCTGGGTGGACATCACACCCCATGGTACCTGTTCAACTCTGTAGGATCATTGAGGGTGCGTATTCACGCGCGCGTAACGAGGAAAGGTTTGCCTTGGGTAACGAACTTCAGTGGGATGAGCTCGACAATAAAGCGGTAGACACCGCCCGCGTGTTGGCGGCCGACGCCGTCGAGAAGGTGGGTAATGGTCACCCCGGCACGGCGATCAGCCTGGCACCGGTGTCGTATCTCTTGCACCAGAAGGTCATGAACCATGACCCCGCCGACCACAAGTGGGCGGGGCGCGATCGTTTTATTCTGTCGATCGGCCACTCGTCACTCACACAGTACGTACAGCTGTACCTGGGCGGGTACGGTCTCGAGCTCGACGACATTAAGGCACTGCGCACATGGGGTTCGAAGACCCCCGGCCACCCCGAGTACGGTGACACCGACGGTGTCGAGATCACCACCGGCCCGCTCGGCCAGGGCCTCGCGTCGGCCGTCGGCTTTGCGTACGCGGCCCGCTACGAGCGTGGCCTGTTCGACCCCGAGGCCGCGCCCGGCACGAGCCCCTTCGACCACAACATCTACGTGATCGCGGGCGACGGTGACCTGCAGGAGGGCGTCACCAGCGAGGCTTCGTCGCTGGCGGGCCACCAAGAGCTCGGCAACCTGATCGCGATCTACGATTCGAACCAGATCTCGATCGAAGACGACACCGACATCTCGTTCTCTGAGGACGTGGCGAAGCGCTACGAGTCGTACGGCTGGCAGGTCATCGAGGTTGACTGGAAGAAGACCGGCGCCTACGTCGAAGACATCGTCGAGCTGAACGATGCGATCGAAGCGGCAAAGGCCGAGACCGGCAAGCCGAGCCTCATCATTCTCAAGACCATTATCGGCTGGCCTTCACCCGGCAAGCAGAACACGGGCGGCATTCACGGCTCGAAGCTGGGTGCTGACGAGCTCGCTGGCCTGAAGACCGCTCTGGGCTTTGATCCGGATCAGCATTTCGCCGTAGCGCCCGAGGTCATTGAGCACACTCGCCTCGCCGTGGCCCGCGGTGCCGAGCGCCGCGCCGCGTGGCAGGAGCGCTTCGATGCTTGGGCCGCCGCAAACCCCGAGCGCAAGGCACTGTTCGACCGACTCGAGGCGCAGGAGCTGCCCGAGGGGGCACTCGAGGCGCTGCCCGAGTTCGAGACCGGTTCGAGCATCGCGACGCGCGCCGCCAGCGGCAAGGTGCTCGCGGCCCTTGGCCCGATCATGCCCGAGCTGTGGGGCGGCTCTGCAGACCTCGCAGGCTCCAACAACACTACGATTCCCGGCGCCGCGTCGTTTGTGCCCGCGAACCACTCCACCTCGACCTGGACGGGTAACGAGTACGGGCGCGTGCTGCACTTCGGTATTCGCGAGCACGCCATGGCCGCGATTTTGAACGGCATTCAGCTGCACGGCAACACGCGCAGCTACGGCGGCACGTTCTTGCAGTTCGCCGACTACATGCGCCCCGCTGTGCGTCTCGCCGCCCTCATGAACGTGCCCAGCGTCTTCGTGTGGACCCACGACTCGATCGCGCTGGGCGAAGACGGTCCGACGCACCAGCCCGTGGAGCACATGGCCGCGCTGCGCGCTATTCCGAACCTCGCAATGGTGCGCCCCGCCGACGCCAACGAGACCGCGATCGCGTGGCACGAGGTGCTCAGCCGCCACGCGGGCCCCACCGGCCTCGCGCTGACGCGCCAGAACGTGCCCGTGTTTGAGGGCACCGCCACTGACGCGGTGCGCCGCGGTGCGTACGTGCTCGCAGACACCCCGACCGGGCAGCTTGACGTGATCATTATCGCGACGGGCTCCGAGGTGCAGTTGGCTGTCGAGGCGCGCGAGCGTCTCGCCGCTGAAGGCGTAGGCGCGCGCGTTGTGTCGGCGCCCTGCCTCGAGTGGTTTGCTGAGCAGACCGCTGAGTACCGCGCAGAGGTGCTCCCCGCTACCGTGAAGGCCCGCGTGAGCGTTGAAGCCGGCATTTCGCTGGGCTGGGAGCGCTACATTGGCGACGCCGGCCGCTCGGTCTCGATCGAAACGTTTGGCGCTTCAGCCGACTACGAGACCCTGTTTGAGAAGTTTGGCATCACCACCGACGCCGTGGTCGCCGCCGCACACGACAGCATCGCCCAGGTCTAATCCGGGCACCCGGTGTGGCACGGCCCTGCGCCGTGCCACACCCCCAAAGCCAACACCCCCTATCAAGAACGGAGACGCATTCTATGACGAATTTGCGTACCCAAGCGCTCAGCGATGCTGGCGTAAGCATTTGGCTCGACGATCTCTCGCGCGAGCGCCTCGAAACCGGCAGCCTCGTGAAGGCTGTTGAAGAGCTCAACGTGGTGGGCGTGACCACGAACCCCACCATTTTTCAGAAGGCCATTGGTGCGGGCATCGGTTACGGCCCGCGCATCGCCGAGTGCGCACGCCAGGGTCTTGACGTCGACGCCACCATCACCGAGCTCACGAGCGCCGATGTGGCCGATGCCTGCGACGTACTGCGCGGCGTATATGACGCCACCGCGGGCCGCGACGGCCGCGTCTCGATCGAGGTCGAGCCGAACCTTGCGCGAGACACCGCGGGCACCGCACAGCGTGCCAAGGAGCTGTGGGCGAAGGTTCAACGCCCCAATGCGATGATCAAGATTCCCGCCACGCGCGAGGGACTCGAGGCCATCACTGAGGCCACCGCGGCGGGCATCAGCGTGAACATCACACTGATTTTTAGCCTCGAGCGCTACCGCGAGGTCATCAACGCTTACCTCACGGGTCTCGAGCAGGCCCGTGCGGCAGGCCACGACCTGTCAACCATTCACTCGGTCGCTTCGTTCTTCGTATCGCGCGTCGACACCGAAGTTGATGCTCGCCTCGAGAAGATCGGCACGGCCGAGGCGCTCGCGCTCAAGGGCAAGGCAGGCCTCGCCAATGCCCGCCTCGCATACGAGGTCTACGAAGAGTCATTCGCGAGCGAGCGCGCGGTGCACCTTGTGTCGCTCGGCGCGAATAAGCAGCGCGCGCTGTGGGCTTCGACCGGCGTGAAGGACCCGGCGCTGCCCGACACGCTCTACGTGACCGGACTCGTCGCCCCGAACGTCGTCAACACGATGCCCGAGGCCACGCTCGAGGCCGTGGCAGATCACGGTGACTTCGCAGACGCCGCCACCGTTGTTACGAGCTCCTACGCCGAGTCGAACCAGGTGCTCAACGCACTCGACGGGCTGGGGATCGACTACGCCGAGGTGACAGAGCTGCTCGAGACCGAGGGACTGTCGAAGTTCGATGATTCGTGGGACGACCTCACCGCTACGGTTGAGGCGGCTCTGAAAGCGCAAAAGTGACCGCCCAGCCTCTCGCTGAGGTGCACGTGCGCATCGCCGATCACCTCGCCGCCGCACCCGTGTTTCGTGACGCCCTCGCCGCACTCGTGCGCGATCAGGTCGCGAGCCGCACGTTCGCGCTTGACGCGACGCTGTGGGGCGAGGCTGCACAGCCCGAAGCTCAGGTGAGGCTCGGGTGGACCAACGTTGACGCGGCGGCGGCCGAGCTGCTGCCGCGCATCGCGGCGCTGCGCGCCGAGTTCGCGGCCCAGGGCGTCGATCGCTTTGTGCTCTGCGGCATGGGCGGTTCGAGTCTCGGCCCGGCCGTGATCGCGCAGTGGGCCGGCGTCGAGCTCACGATGCTCGACTCGACCGACCCCGCCGCCGTGGCGCGTACGCTCGCGGGCGATCTCGCTCGCACGGCCGTCATCGTGAGCTCGAAGTCGGGCAGCACGATCGAGACACGCAGCCACCTCGACACCTTTGAGCAGGCGTTCGAAGCCGCGGGTATTGAGCCGGGTAGCCGTCTCGTGATTGTCACCGACCCGGGTTCTCCCTTCGAGGGCGAATCACGCGACGCGGGCCGCCACGTGTTTCTCGCCGACCCCAATGTGGGCGGGCGGTTCTCGGTGCTCACGGCGTTCGGGCTGGTGCCCGCGGGGCTCGCAGGCGCCGACGTCGCGGGCCTCGTACGCGAGGCCGATGCGGTACGCACACTACTCGGCAAGGACTCCCCCGCGAACCCCGCGCTGCAGCTCGCAGCCGCCATGTTCGCGGGTCTCCCCGCAAGGTTTGTGCTCGCCCTCGACGAGGCACCCTCGGCTCGCTGGGGCCTCGGCCGCTGGGCCGAGCAGCTCGTCGCCGAGTCGACGGGCAAAGAGGGCCTCGGGGTGCTGCCTATCGCGCTGCCCTCCGATGCGCCTGAGTTCGCGGCCGTACCGCCTTGCGTCGTCACCGCACGGGTCGCCGGCCCTGGCGCTGAGGCGGCAGAAGCTGCCGCGACGACAGAGACGGCAGAGGCCGGATCCGGAGCGCGAGACCTCACGGTCTCGGGCGCGCTCGGTGCGCAATTTCTTGCGTGGGAGCTCGCGACCGCGGCGCTCGGCCGGCTCATGGGCATCGACCCGTTCAACCAGCCCGACGTCGAATCGGCGAAGGTTGCGGCACGCGCCGCCCTCGCTGAGGCAGAGTCCGTCGCCGCTGATGACGCAAGTGCGGCCGCGGCCACGCGAATAACTGCGTCCAAGGGGAACACCACCGTGCTCGCGAAGCCCGCTGGCGCCACGGTAGAGACCGCTGCTGACATCGTGTGCACCCTGCGCGCGATGACTCCCGCAGGCGGCTACCTCGCGGTGCAGTGCTACGTTGACCCGCAGGGGGCGCTGCGCGCACCCCTCGAGCTGCTGCGCACGCGCCTCGCCACCGCCCTCGGGGTACCCGTGTCACTCGGCTACGGGCCCAGCTACCTGCACTCTGTCGGGCAGCTACACAAGGGCGGGCCGACGCTCGGCGCGTTTTGGCAGCTCACTGATCCGGGGTCTGAAGACCTTGCGATCGCGGGCGCCGAGAGCAGCTTTGGCACGCTGCTGAGCGCGCAGGCGCGCGGAGACCGCGGTGTGCTCATTGAGCGGGGCAGGCCCGTGCTCGCTCTAGCGCTCGCGCCGGGCGATGCGAGCGTGATCGAGCAGGTCATCGAGCTGCTCGCGTAGCGACCTCTCCTGGCACGCTGCCGCGCCTAGCATTCGGCCGCGTACAGCAAAGCGGGCGAGACCAAAAGGTCTCGCCCGCTTTGCTGTATCTAGCTCGGTCTATGCCTTGCTGCGTGCGGTGCCGCGACGTGCGCGCAGCTTCTCGAGGGCGGCGTCAAGCAGTTCGACGGCCTCCTCCTCGGTGCGGCGCTCCTTCACGTAGGCGAGGTGCGTCTTGTACGGCTCGTTCTTGAGCACCTGCGGCGGGTTCGCCTGGTCGCGGCCCGCGGGGAGGCCCGAGGCCGGGCAGTCGATCTGCTCGGGAATGTCTTCGGGCGAAACATCTGATGCGAAGTAACGCACCGTTTCGTTTCCGAGGGCATCCCAGTATGAAATTGCCGTGCGTTCTGCGCGTGCGCCGTGATCCATCTCCCCCATGGGGCCCGATCCGACACGTGCGCCGCGAATGGCGTTACTGCCTGCCACTAGAAACCTTTCTTTCGAGTACGAACGTGTGCCCGACGCCTCACAGGCGCCGGGCACACGTGTGATGAAGCTTTAGAGCGAGAACCGCTCGAGCAGCCCCAGGCCCACGATGGAGGCCACCCACACCACCGACACGATCACGGTGATGCGGTTCAGGTTGCGTTCGGCGACCCCTGATGAGCCGAGGCTCGAGGTCACACCGCCACCAAACATGTCAGACATGCCGCCACCCTTGCCCTTATGGAGCAGAATGAACAGCGTCAGCAGGAGGCTCGTCAGCACGAGGATGACGATCAGGGCGATCTTAAAAATGAGCACGCGAGTGACCTTTCACGGGTTGCGGGCGTGGAAAACCTACGCCCCAGTATAGTCGGGCTACCTAGGCGCCCGTGACGTGCTTGCGAAACTGCGCGATCCGCGAGAACTCATCGGCTTTGAGGCTTGCGCCACCGATGAGCGCGCCGTCAATGTTGGGCTGCGCCATGAAGCCCGCGATGTTCTCGCTCGAGACCGAACCTCCGTACAAAATGCGGGTCGCGTCTGCGCGCTCGTCGCCCACCACATCGCGCAGGGCTGCGCGCAGCGCCGCGATAACCTGTTCGGCTTGCTCGGCTGACGCCGCCTGGCCGCTGCCAATCGCCCAGACCGGTTCATACGCAATCACAAACTCGGCCCCCTCGGGGAGCTTCGCGACCGCAGCCGTCATCTGAGCGAGCGGGATCGCGGCCGGGCCGTGCTCTTCAAGGTCTGCCGCGGTTTCACCGACGCAGATCACGGGTACCATGCCAGCGTTGCTGGCCGCGCCGGCCTTTGCCCCGATCAGCTCGTCGGTTTCGCCGTGCCCGTTGCGACGTTCAGAGTGCCCCACCAGGGCGTACCGTACATCGAGCTTCGCGAGCATCGCCGCCGAAATGTCACCCGTGTATGCGCCCGCCGCCTCGGGCGAGAGGTCTTGCGCACCGAGCGCCATCGGCAGCTTGTCTGCGGTGAGCAGCGTCTGCACCGATCGCAGGTCGGTGAACGGAGGAAACACGGCGACTTCGACGTCACTGTAATCGTGCCGGGCGTCCTTCAGTGACCACGAGACCTTCTGCACAAGCGCAATGGCCTGCAGGTGGTCGAGGTTCATCTTCCAGTTGCCCGCAATGAGGGGTGTACGTTGTGCTTCGCTCACGCGAGCACCTCCAATCCTGGCAGCTGCTTACCCTCGAGAAATTCGAGGCTCGCACCGCCTCCGGTAGAAATGTGTCCAAAATCGGTGTCGGCAAAACCGAGGGCGCGCACGGCTGCAGCCGAGTCGCCACCACCCACGACGGTGAAGCCGTCGGTGTCTGCGAGCGCCTGCGCGACGGTGCGAGTGCCACCCGCGAATGCCGCCATCTCGAAGACGCCCATCGGGCCGTTCCAGAAGACGGTGGCAGACTGGCTGATCACCCGCGCGAACTCGGCGGCCGAGTCTGGGCCAATGTCAAGGCCGATGCCCGTTGCACCAAAGCTCGACTGACCGATCGCGTCTGCCGCCACGGTCTCGTGTGCGGCGTCTGCCGCGAAGGCCGCTGCCACGACCACATCGGTCGGCAGCACGATGCGTACGCCGCGGCGTTCGGCCTCGGCCAGGTAGCCGCGCACGGTGTCAAGCTGGTCTTCCTCGAGCAAGCTCGACGCAACGTCGTGCCCCTGAGCCGCGAGGAATGTGAAGAGCATGCCGCCGCCAATGAGCAGCGTGTCGACGCGTTCGAGCAGGTGGGAGATAACGCCCAGCTTGTCTGACACCTTCGAGCCGCCGAGCACGACGGTGTAGGGGCGCTCGGCGCGTGCGGTGAGGCGCTCAAGCACCTCAAGCTCTGCCGCGACGAGACGGCCCGCCGCGCTCGGGAGCACACCCGCGAGTTCGGTGACGCTCGCCTGGCGGCGGTGCACGACACCAAAGCCGTCAGACACAAACGCGTCTGCGTGCTCGGCCAGCTGCTTCGCGAACGCGAGACGCTCCTCCTCGTCTTTGCTTGTTTCGCCCGGGTTGAAACGCAGGTTTTCGAGCAGCACGACATCACCGTCAGCAAGCTCGGTGATCGCGGCACTTGCGTCTGCGCCTACGGTTTCACCGACAAAGCGCACGGGGGCTTCAAGCAGCTCGCCCATGCGCGTAGCGACGGGGCGCAGCGAGTAGCGCTCTTCTGGGGCACCCTTGGGGCGGCCCAGGTGGCTAATGAGTACCACGCGGGCGCCCGCATTGCGCAGCTCCCGAATCGTGGTGAGTGAGGCGCGAATGCGGCCATCGTCGGTGATGACGCCTTCAGAGAGCGGGACATTGAGGTCGCAGCGAACGATCACGGTCTGTGAACGCAGCGAACCCAGTGATTCAATAGTGCGCATGTGGTGCAGAAGTTCCTTCGGGTTGCATAACAGCGCCCCGGGGCCCGCGCGTGCGAGCCCCGGGGTACTTGAACGGGTTAGATCAGGCCCGGCGTCTGAGCGCGTGCAGCTTCGAAACGCTTCGCGACGTCCTGCCAGTTCGCGATGTTCCAGAACGCCTTGACGTAGTCAGCGCGCACGTTGAGGTAGTCCAGGTAGTACGCGTGCTCCCACACGTCGAGCATCAGCAGCGGCACGGTGCCAGCGGGGAGGTTGCCCTGCTGGTCGAACAGCTGCACAATGTTGGCGCGCTGTCCGAGCGCGTCCCATGCGAGCACTGACCAGCCCGAGCCCTGCACGCCCATGGCCGAGGCCGTGAAGTGCGCCTGGAACTTCTCGAACGAGCCGAAGAACTCGTCGATGGCTGCTGCGAGCTCGCCCTCGGGGCGGTCGCCACCCTCGGGCGACATGTTGTTCCAGAAGATCGTGTGGTTGACGTGACCGCCGACGTTGAACGCGAGGTCCTTCTCAAGCTTGTTCACGTTTGCGAGGTTGCCCGACTCGCGGGCTTCTTCGAGTGACACGAGCGCAGCGTTCGCGCCGGTGACGTACGCCTGGTGGTGCTTCGAGTGGTGCAGCTCCATGATCTTGCCGCTAATGTGCGGCTCGAGCGCCGAGTAATCGTAGGGAAGATCGGGAAGTGAGTAGGCAGCCATAGGGGCCCTCCAATCGCAGTGACGAACAGTTGTCACTGCCCAGTCTACGCCTCTCACGACGAAGACAGCCGGGGGCCCGCCGTCGATTTCTCGACGGGCGGACCCCCGGCTTCGATCAAGCGGCGCACACGCGCGCAGCCTGGCGAATCAACCTAGCGGTGTGACCGCTTAGTCGATCACCTCGGGAAGACTCGCCTCGGTGCCTGGGATCCCACGCGCCTCGGCCTCCTTGTCGGCCATCGCCAGCAGACGCCGGATCCGGCCCGCAATCGCGTCCTTCGTGAGCGCGGGCTCTGCGCGCGCCCCCAGATCGTCGAGGCTCGCCTCGCGATGCGTGAGGCGCAGCGTGCCGGCGTACTTCAGGTGCTCGGGCACCGCATCGCCCAGGATCTCGAGCGCGCGCTCGACACGCGCGCACGCCGCCACCGACGCCTGCGCGGAGCGGCGCAGATTCGCATCGTCAAAGTTCACGAGGCGGTTGGCGGTCGCGCGGGTCTCACGCGCGCGCTTGAGCTCTTCCCAGCGCGTGCGAGCCTCCTCGGCCCCCATCACACCGAGCATCTGCCCGATGGCGTCTGTGTCGCGCACGATGACGCGGTTTTGGCCGCGAATTTCACGGCTCTTCGCGTCAACACCGAGCCGGCCTGCGGCACCCACGAGCGCCATCGCCACCTCGCTCGTTGGGCATGCCAGCTCGAGGCTCGCTGAGCGACCGGGAGCGGTCAGGCTGCCGCGGGCGAGAAACGCGCCACGAAGAATCGCAGCGAGCTCGGGCTGAGCTCCCGTGGTAAGGCGGTTCGGCAAACCGCGAATCTGGCGCCGGCGCTGGTCGAGGAGGCCCAGTTGACGCGCGAGCGTCTCACCGTCAATGACGCGCACCAAGAACTGGGGTGCGCCCGGCCTGGTGGTCGACGGCGGCAGTTGCTTCGCATCAGAGCGCACACCATAAAGCTCGGCGAGGTCCTTGCGCACACGCTGCACGATCTGAGGCGTGTGCAGCTCAACTTCAAGGGCAATGCGACCCGAGATCGAGTGCAGGCCACCCGCAACCCGCAAAACGGTCGCGACCTCAGCCATGCGCTCGCTGGTGCGTTGCACCTGGACGCGAACGAGCTCGTTCTTAACCTCGGGGGTAGACAGCACGAATAGGGATCCTCTCAAACAGGAAGGCGAAAAAGAAACGGGGCGGGCGTGAACGCGAACGCGTCTTATTCGCGACCGAGGTCGCGGTGACGCAGACTCACGCTGACGCCCGGAAGCCCGGCGAGGCGATCCGCTAATTCACGGGCCGTCGCCACCGAACGGTGCTTACCGCCGGTACAGCCGACTGCGAGCGACGCATGCCTTTTGTTTTCGCGCTGGAATCCCGCGAGAACTGGCGTGAGCGCCGCGACGTAGTGGTCGAGGAACTCTGCCGCGCCATCGCGACTGAGTACATAGTCTTTCACCTCGGCATCAACGCCGGTTAGCGCCCGCAGGTCGGGCTCCCAGAAAGGATTGGGCAGAAAGCGCATGTCGGCCATCAGGTCGACGTCGGTGGGAGCACCATACTTGAAGCCGAAGCTCACGACCGACAGCTGCAGGCCCGGCGTATCTTCGTCTGAGAAGAGTTCGCGCGTGGCCGTCGACAGATCGTGCACGTTGTAACGTGACGTGTCGATCACAACATCACTCGACGCACGCAGCTCTTGCAGCCGCTCACGCTCGAGACGGATTCCCTCGAGCAGGCTGCCCGATTCACCCTGCAGCGGGTGGGGCCTGCGCACGGCCTCATAGCGGCGTACGAGTATCTCGTCTGTCGCGTCGAGAAACACGACGCGCACGGTGGCGGACTCACGCAGCTGCGTCACGGTCGCTTGAATATCTGCAAACAGGTCGCGGCCACGCACGTCAATGACCGCCACAATGCGCGGTAGCGCACCTCCTGAGCGGTCGGCCATGTCTGCGAGCGTCTTCAACATGGCCAGCGGGAGGTTGTCTACGACGTACCAGCCCAGGTCCTCAAGGGTGTTGGCGACGGTGCTGCGACCGGCACCAGACATGCCGGTGACGATAAGAATCTCCTGTTTTGAGACCGTCTCGTTCACTCAGCACCTCCCTCGTTCGTTTCTAATGCTTCGTCAATCTTAGCGTCAGCTGCGCCGTCGCGCGCGCCGGTTTCACTCAGGTGGCTAAGAACTGCATCTGCAAGCGCTTGTCCGAGGCCCGGCACGGAGCCCAGTTCTTCGCGTGAAGCGGCGCGCAGTCGGGCAACTGACCCAAAGTGTTTGAGCAGTGCTGCCACCCGTTTGGGCCCGAGCCCCGGCACCTCGGCGAGCTGACTGGTGATCGCGGTACTGCGGCGCTGCCGCTGGAAGGTGATGGCGAAGCGGTGCGCTTCGTCACGCACGCGCTGCACAAGAAACAGCGCCTCGCTCGTGCGCGGCAGGATCACGGGGAACGGATCGGCGGGCAACCACACCTCTTCGAGGCGCTTCGCGATACCGCACAGCGCAACATCATCGACGCCGGCTTCTGCGAGCGCGCGGGCGGCGGCTTTGACCTGCGGTTCGCCACCGTCGACGATGAGCAGCTGCGGCCTGTCACGATAGATTCCGGTGGGCGCTTCTCCCGCCTCACGAGCCTGGTTCAGCTGCGCGGCCCGGCGCGAGACCACCTGATAGATCGAGTCAGTGTCGTCGGTCGTTTCTTCGATGCGGTACTTGCGATAGGCGCCCTTTGCGGGCAGCCCGTCTTCAAACACCACGAGCGAAGCCACGACTCCCGTGCCCTGCAGGTGCGATACGTCGATGCACTCAATGCGCAGCGGCGGTTCGGTCATATCGAGTGCCTGCTGCAACTCTGCGAGCGCGTCGGTGCGGGCCGTAATATCGGCCGCACGCTTCAGCTTGTACCGAATGAGGTGCTCCCCCGCGTTGAGCACCGCGCGTTCGAGCAGCTGCGCTTTGTCACCGCGCTCGGGCACGTGCACGCTCACTCTGCCACCGCGAGGCCTGCGTGCGCTGAGCACCGCCTCGAGCTCGGGCTGGTTCGCGGGCCCTCGCGGCACGAGCACCTGCGCGGGCGGCACCCGGTCGCCGTCATAGGCCGACTGGATCACCTGTTCAAGCAGCGTCGCGGGCGAATCATCGAGCTCGACATCGACGATCCAGCTGCGTTCGCCCCGGATCCGGCCGCCGCGCACGATGAACTGGTGCGCGGCAGCCGCCAGTTCGTCTGAGCGCAGCCCAAACACGTCGACGTTCACGTCGTGCGCGAGCACGATCGCGTTCTTTTCGAGCACGTGCTCGACCGCGCTCGCCTGGTCGCGCAGGCGCGCCGCATCTTCGTAGCGCTGTTCGGCCGCAGCGTCGCGCATGCTGCGCTGCAGCACTCGCAGGTGGCTTTGGTCGCCGCCGTTCAAGAAGGCGACGAGTTCTTCGACCCGGGCACGGTGCTCTTCGATCGTGGTGAGCTGCGAGCAGGGGCCCGCGCAGCGGCCGATTTGCCCGGCGAGACAGGGTTTTCCTGAGCGCATGGCGCGCTTGTAGTCGGCGTCGTTGCAGGTACGAATGGGAAACGCCTGCTGCAACAGCGCCGTCGTCTCTTTGAGCGCCCACACCTTGGGGTACGGCCCGAAATAGCGCGCACCTCTGATTTTCTCGTTGCGGGTAATGATCAGCCGGGGGGCCTCCTCGCGCAGCGTCACCGCGAGGTAGGGGTACGTCTTATCGTCTTTAAACTGCACGTTGAACGGCGGCTTAAACTCGGTGATCCAGGTGTGCTCGAGCACGAGCGACTCGGTGTCGGTAGCGACGACTGTCCAGTCCACGCGCGCCGCGAGCGCCAACATGCGCTGGGTGCGCGGCTGCAGCGCATGCAGCGGCTGAAAGTAGTTCGACAGGCGCGCGCGCAGGTTCTTGGCCTTGCCGATATACAGCACACGACCGTGACGGTCACTGAACCGGTAGACCCCCGGGCTAACGGGAATCTCACCCTGGGCAGGGCGAAACTCGTGACGCCGGTCGATCTGCCCAAAAATACCGGTCGCGGGAGCGTCGCTCACGCCGACGCTTTCGCCCGCCCGTGCAGCACCTCTGCCAAGAACCTGCCGGTGTGGCTTTCGGGGTGCTTCGCGAGCTGCTCTGGTGTGCCCTCAGCGATGATCATGCCGCCGCCCGAGCCGCCCTCGGGGCCGAGGTCAATGACCCAGTCAGCGCTGCGGATCACGTCGAGGTTGTGCTCGATGGTGATGACCGTGTTGCCCTTGTCAACCAGACCATTGAGCACAAGCAGCAGCTTGCGTACGTCTTCGAAGTGCAGGCCCGTCGTGGGCTCGTCGAGCACATAGATGCTGCGACCGTTCGAGCGCTTCTGCAGCTCGGTGGCGAGCTTTACGCGCTGCGCTTCACCGCCCGAGAGCGTCGTCGCGCTCTGCCCAAGGCGCACATAACCGAGCCCCACGTCAACGAGCGTCTTCATGAAACGGTGAATCGATGAGATCGGCTCAAAGAACTTCTCGGCCTCCGCGATGGGCATGTCGAGCACTTCAGAGATGTTCTTACCCTTGTATCGCACCTGCAGGGTCTCGCGGTTATAGCGCTTGCCGCCGCACGACTCGCACGCCACATACACGTCGGGCAGAAAGTTCATCTCGATCTTGAGGGTGCCGTCGCCCGAGCATGCCTCGCACCGGCCGCCCTTCACGTTGAAGCTGAAGCGACCTGGCAGGTAGCCGCGGGTCTTCGCCTCGGGGGTCTCTGCAAAGAGGTTGCGGATCTTGTCAAATACGCCCGTGTAGGTCGCGGGGTTCGAGCGCGGGGTGCGCCCGATGGGAGCCTGGTCGACATGCACGACCTTGTCGAGGTGGTCGAGTCCGGTGACGCGCGTGTGTTTGCCAGGCACGAGCCGTGCACCGTTGAGCTGGTTGGCGAGCACGCGGTAGAGAATGTCGTTGACGAGCGTCGATTTGCCCGAGCCAGACACCCCCGTCACTGCCGTCATGATGCCCAGCGGAAACACGGCGTCGACGCTCTGCAGGTTGTTGGAGCGAGCACCCACAACTTTGAGTTCGCGCTGCTTGTCACGTTTACGTCGCTTCTTCGGCGTCTCGATCTCGCGCCTACCAGACAGGTAATCAGCGGTGATCGAGCGCGTGTTATCGAGCAGCTCGGCGTACTCCCCCGAGTGCACGACCGTGCCGCCCTCGACACCGGCCCCCGGCCCAATGTCGACGATCCAGTCGGCCGCCTCAATCGTTTCTTCATCATGCTCAACCACGATCAGGGTGTTGCCGAGGTCGCGCAGCTTAATGAGGGTTTCGATGAGGCGCCGATTGTCACGCTGGTGCAGGCCGATAGAGGGCTCGTCGAGCACGTAGAGCACGCCGGTGAGGCCCGATCCGATCTGGGTAGCCAGGCGAATACGCTGCGCTTCGCCGCCCGACAGCGTGCCCGCACCGCGGGCAAGGGTCAGGTAGCCGAGGCCCACCTCGATCAAGAAGTCAAAGCGAAGCCGGATCTCGCGCAGCACCTGTGCGGCGATCTTCGCTTCCCGCTCGGTGAGCGTGACCTCGTCAAAGAAGCGCTTCGCGTTTTCGAGGCTGAACTCGCCGACCTGCGCGATCGACTCGTCGTTGACGGTAACCGCAAGCACCTCGGGTTTGAGCCGCTGGCCGTGGCAGGCGTGGCACGGCACCTCGCGCAGAAACTCGCGCCATCTGTCACGCTTCGTGTCACTCTCGGCTTCGGCGTACTGCCGCTCAATGAACGGGATCACGCCCTCGAAGCCCGAGCTATACTTCACCTCGCGACCAAAGCGGTTCTTCCACCGCACGTTCACCTTGAAGTTGTTGCCGTAGAGCACGGCCTGCGTTACGTCTTCGGGCAGCTCGCTCCACGGCGTATCGAGCGAAAATTCTAGGTCGTTCGAGAGCCCCACGAGTAGCTTCTCGTAGTACTGGTACAGGCTCTTGCCCTGGCTCGTCCACGGCACGATCACGCCCTCGGTGATCGCGAGCTCGGGGTCCCCCAGCACCAGGTCTTCGTCCACTGACATGCTGGTGCCGAGGCCCGAGCAGGTGCCGCACGCGCCAAACGGAGCGTTGAACGAGAACGTGCGCGGCTCGATTTCGGTGAGCTGCACAGGGTGCTGGTTGGGGCACGACAGGTGCTCGGAGTACTGCTGCGTGCGATCCGGAGCCTTGGCATCGAGATCGACATAGTCGATCGTGACGATGCCGCCCGCCAGTTTCAGCGCGGTTTCGAGGGAGTCAGTGAGGCGGCCGAGCACGTCGGGGCCCGCGACGAGCCGGTCGATCACGACCGAGATCTCGTGCTTGACCTGCTTCTTGAGCTTGGGCGGGTCAGACAGCTGCACGAGCTCGCCGTCGACAATCGCGCGCGAGTAGCCGCTTGCAGCAAGCTCTTGGAAGAGCTCTACAAACTCGCCCTTTTTCTTCACCACGACGGGCGCGAGCACCTGGAACCTGGTGCGCTCGGGCAGTTCCATGAGCTGATCTGCGATCTGCTGCACGGTCTGCGACGCGATCTTCTCGCCACACTGGGCGCAGTGGGGCACGCCGATGCGCGCCCACAGCAGGCGCATATAGTCGTAGATCTCGGTGATCGTGCCGACCGTTGAGCGCGGGTTGCGGTTGGTCGATTTCTGATCGATCGAGACCGCGGGGCTTAAGCCCTCAATAAAGTCGACGTCTGGCCTGTCGACCTGGCCAAGAAACTGGCGCGCGTAGGCGCTGAGGGACTCGACGTAACGCCGCTGCCCCTCAGCAAAGATAGTGTCGAACGCGAGGCTCGACTTGCCGCTGCCCGAGAGCCCCGTAAACACAACCATCGAGTCGCGTGGAATCTTAAGGTCGACGTTTTGCAGGTTGTGCACCCGCGCTCCCTGCACGCTAATCTGCGCGTGCGCGGCAGAGGAACGAACGGGAGTGGGGCTGGCTTGAGTGCTTCGCGAGGTCACCGCTCTATCTTATGCCGCCGGGCCTGAATGGTCGAACATATTTCCTATTCGGTTGCGCACGGTCCCCAATCACGCCACTTCGACTCGTCCCGCCCTGCTGAGATCTTCTCGTAGCCTGCAAGCGCTCGGAAAGTCTGCGCGTATCAGAATCGACCGCATACCGCGCACTGGCGATGACGTGGTGACACATCCGCTTCAAGTCAGAACGCACTTCTAGCATGCGCAGTATCACCCAAAGAGCAAGCGTCATATCGTCCTCTGACACCTCATCGCCCGCTTGCGCTCGACCCTGGTCGTCAACATGAGCATCTTCTTCAAGCATCGGCACGCGCGGCAACAGTTCTACCTCGATCAGATTCACAATCGCGGGCTCCCATGCCGGATCAGAACGCAGTGATCCGTTCTCCTGCAAAATGTGAAAGCGGCACCAGTCGTCTGGCAGGTGCAGCCACATTTCGGAGCTAAAGAAAACTTCGATACTGCAGCCGACGCCCAAAGCCTGAAGTCAGGCACACGCAAACGCGCGTGCCGCATCCAGTCATACAGAATTTGAGGCGCACCGTCGTCGGAGCGTATATCGAGGTCGTCGCTGCGCCGGTCAAACCGGGTCGAAACGTAGGCGGTGGCCTCCCAAAACTCCTCGTCCGTGAGTGACGCCGCAGCAAGCAGCCGGTTTGCGCGTCCCCGTGAACAGGTTGATTCAGACATGCCCCGAGTGTGACTCACGCGACAGTCGCGCATAGGGGGGTTAGGCAATCTGTGGAGAACGGGTCGAATCTGCATCAAACCTGCGCCTGTGAGCGACTCGCTACGGTCATGCCAACAGCGCTCGCCCCGGGTGCCCTGCGGCGAGCGCTGTTGACTTTCCGCCTTACAGATGCCCCGCCGCGTCCATGCTGCGCAGCTCGCGCTTCAGTTCTGACACCTCGTCGCGTAGCCGCGCTGCGAGCTCGAACTTCAGCTCGTCGGCCGCGGCCAGCATCTGCTCGGTCAGCTCCGAGATGAGCGTCTCAAGCTTTTCGGCCCCTTCGCCCGCGATCGCCCCGGCGCGTGCCGCCGCCTTGCCCTTGGCGCGCTGCGGTGAACCACCCTTGCGCTGTGCGTGCGCGCCCGAGCGCGAGAGCACATCTTCGGTGTCGGCGGCCTCGCGCGCCAGCATCTCGGTAATGTCACCGATCTTCTTGCGCAGCGGCTGCGGGTCGATGCCGTGCTCGGTGTTGTACGCCACCTGAATCTCGCGGCGCCTCGTCGTCTCATCGATCGCCTCGCGCATCGAGCGTGTGATTTTGTCGGCGTACATGTGCACCTGGCCCGAGACGTTACGCGCGGCACGACCGATCGTTTGAATCAATGACGTCGACGAACGCAGGAAGCCTTCTTTGTCTGCGTCGAGGATCGCGACGAGCGACACCTCGGGCAGGTCGAGCCCCTCGCGCAGCAGGTTGATGCCGACGAGCACGTCGTAGACGCCGGCGCGCAGCTCGGTCAACAGTTCGACGCGGCGCAGCGTATCGACGTCGGAGTGCAGGTAGCGCACGCGCACGCCCGCCTCTTCCATAAACGTGGTGAGCTGCTCCGCCATTTTCTTGGTGAGCGTGGTCACGAGCACGCGCTCGTCACGCTCGGCGCGCGCCCGCACCTCCTCGAGCAGGTCATCAATCTGTCCCTCGGAGGGTTTCACAATGATCTCGGGGTCGACGAGCCCGGTCGGGCGAATGATCTGCTCGACGACGCCGTCTGCACGCTCCATCTCGTACTTGCCCGGGGTGGCCGACAGGTACACGACCTGGCCCACCCGGTTCTGAAACTCAGAGAATTTGAGGGGCCGGTTATCGAGTGCGCTGGGCAGCCGAAACCCGTGATCCACCAGCGTGCGTTTGCGCGACGAGTCGCCCTCGTACATGGCCCCGATCTGCGGCACCGTTACGTGTGACTCGTCGATCACGACCAAGAAGTCGTCTGGGAAGTAGTCGAGCAGGCAGTGCGGCGCATCCCCTTGTTTGCGGCCGTCGATGTGACGCGAGTAGTTCTCGATGCCAGAGCAGAACCCAATCTGCTCCATCATTTCGAGGTCAAAGGTGGTGCGCATGCGTAACCGCTGCTCTTCCACGAGCTTATTTTGCTGCTTCAGCTCGCGCGTGCGCTCATCGAGCTCGGCAGAAATGGTGCCCATCGCCCGGTTCATCACCTCGCGGCTCGCGACATAGTGCGAGCCGGGAAACACCGACACCGTCTCAACCTGCTTCACGACGTTACCCGTCACCGGGTGCAGGTAGTACAGCGCCTCAATCTCATCGCCGAAAAACTCGATCCGGATCGCGAGCTCCTCATACATGGGGATGATCTCGACCGTGTCGCCTCGCACGCGGAAGTTGCCGCGCACGAACTCAATGTCGTTGCGCTGGTACTGCATGTCGACGAAGCGGCGCAGCAGCACATCGCGGTCGAGGCGGTCGCCGACGACGAGCGGCACCATCGCCTCGTAGTATTCCTCGGGCTTGCCGAGGCCATAAATGCACGAGACGGTCGACACGACGACGGTGTCGCGACGACTCAGCAACGCGTTGGTGGTCGAGTGCCGCAGCCGCTCGACTTCGGCGTTCACCGACGAGTCCTTCTCAATGAAGGTGTCGGTCTGCGGCACGTACGCCTCGGGCTGGTAGTAGTCGTAATAGCTGACGAAGTACTCGACCGAGTTGTTGGGCATCAGCTCACGAAACTCGTTCGCGAGCTGCGCCGCGAGCGTCTTGTTGTGCGCGAGAATCAGCGTGGGCCGCTGCACCTGCTCGATCAACCACGCCGTCGTCGCAGACTTACCCGTTCCGGTCGCTCCCAACAGCACCACGTCGGTCTCGCCGGCATTAATGCGCTGCGCGAGCTCTGCGATCGCTTTGGGCTGGTCGCCACTGGGTTCGTACTCAGAGATAACCTCGAACGGCCGTACGCTGCGTGTGGGCTCCATGCTTTTGAGCTTACTCTGCCCATGCTGGCAGGGGCTACATCGTTGAATTGATGCGGTTCTTGCTCATATCGTTGCGGCGTGGGCGCAGAAGCGCCGGCAACGCTCCGTAACCAATGCCCGCCATCGTATATAACGCCCCGACCCCCATGGGTAACCCCAACGCATCCGGCTGGTCAAGGGCGCTCTGTGCTGCACTAATCCACGTGGCAGACGAGGTGGCCACCATCGACCCCCCGAGCGCGATCACCCACCGTGATGCCAGCACACCAGGGCCCGTCACAAAGTACCCGACAACCGCGATCAGCAGACCAACCAAAGCCACAACACCGCAGCTGACGAAAAGGCTCTCGCTCAAGACAGCCGAGTCCGAGAGGCCGCCCACGCCCCAGTGCGAAGGCAGCTCTAGCGGGAGCCGATTGCTCCACGTGAATCGGAGTATCAGCAGAACAAAGACGGGAGCGATCAGCGCCAAAACGCTCAGCAGCACTCGCGCCCAGTACTGGCCGCGGAGGTTGAGCGCGGTGCTCTGGTCGTGTGCGGGCCTGCGATCGTCGCGCTCTCTCCCAGTGACGACAGTTCTCATTTGCTAGGCGCCCTTCGCGGGGATGTCGCCCGTTTGCCGGTCTGCCGACTCGAGAATCTCGTCTAGCGCTCGCCGCGAGACGCGAGAGTGGCTCACCGCACCGACCGTGGTGTCGAGGTGCTCGCGCACACCGTCAGCGACCTCTTGCACAACAAGCCTGACCCTTTCTGGGTCAAGCCCCGCGTCGACAGCTGATTCGGTCCAATCATCGGGCGTGATGGTCAAGAAGTGGTCCATGTACCCGACCGGCATTGCGAGTGACTGGCCGTATTCAGGGAACATGCCGATCGGTATGGCGTCGTACAGGGGTGACAGGGTGATGCTTCCTTCTTGGTGCAGCAGCGAGTAGTTCTTGCCGTGCGCGTCGGCGTTACCGATGATCGCGTTAAACGCGTACTGCCGATAGAACTCATACCCCAGCTCGTCGTCACCGGTCTCGCGCCGCAACATCGCGGTGATTTCGTCAGGCCCGACCAGGTACTTCTGATCCGGCGAGACCCCGAGTGCTTGGGTCATGTCTTCGGCGTGGATCCGACGACCTAACTCCTCTGACTCAGCGAAGCGGTCAAAGCGTGTGATCTGAAAGGTCGTCTCACCCGCAAACTCCACCTGCGCCGACCTCGGGGCAGCCACACCAGACAGATTAGCTAGACGCAATGTGGCGGACTCGATCTGTTCAAGCCCGCTGTGTTCACGCGACTCCGGCTTGAGTATGTGCGTTGAGGGCGTCCAAGCGTCCGACCAAAAGTCCCCGAAAGAAGTACGAGTGAGCGCGAACTTGGATTGCGCACCCGCGAGAGAAAACCTCGGCGGCACACCTGAACGAGCGAAACCCGTGCCGCCCCGGCGGATCTGAGCAATGCGATCCGCTATCTCATCTTCAGTAGCCGCGTACAAGAATGGCTGCCCCTGCACCGGGCCCACCAAGTCAGAGTGCAGCACGATACCACCGGGCAGGTCCCCTCCGATCGCCGTGAGGAGATCCCAGGACGACGTACTTCGCGCGCCGGTCGACGCTTGAATTGCATCGCGAGCAGCTCCACTTTCAGGCAACAGTGCCTCTAAGAAATTGTCTGCCGCCTCGGGCGAGACCGCTTCGCCATACGGGAGTGAGATAGACAGTCGAGCGTCAGACCCAGAGCTGTAAACAAACCTCGATCGCTGAAACGCACCTGATGCACGTTCAAATCGACCTATCAGTTCCCCACAAACCCAAGCATGCAAAACTTCTGACATCAGAGCCCCCGAGATACGTTCATTTTTGTTACGGGAATGTCGAGAGCGCGCGCGATTCTCCACGCGATAGGTGGGCTCATAGCCTCATAGGTTCCCCGCTCGATTTGTCGCACCTCGTATGCAGAGAGCCCCATGCGCACAGCAAGCTCCTCGGACGAGACACCTCGCAGAATCCTAAAGTCCACGATGCGCTGCCCAAAGTCTCGAGCCGAGCGAATATGGATCACCGGCCGTCTACTGATCGTCAGCCTCACTTCTTCGTCCAGGTGCATACGAGCCGCGAGCACAACTGCCGCCCCAGCAGGAGCCGTGGGTAATGCTTGCCCATCGAAGTAATCACGAATCAAAGCCGCAGGGTTGCTTGACTGATGCAGTTGACGCACAACACTCGCTAACCGCTGCTTGCGCATCCCTGTCGCGTGACTCAAACTTCGGGTAAGGAAGAACTGCGCCAGGTCGGCTTGAGTGTTCGCACCGAGCGGGCGACGGGTCTTCTTAGGCGCAGAAGCCGACTCAACAACCCAGGCTCCCCCTACTCCCTTGTGGGCAGGCACTTTGCCGGTACGCGCTAGCCTGCGAGCGTGCTGAACCGTTACGCCCCGACCCCGCGCGAAGTCAGCAATGGTTGTAGACATAACACTTATCGTTCCACGCAATATTGAGAACGTCAAGTGTGACCCCTGCGCCCACAGGACACTCGCGGCGTGTTCGAATAGGAGTTCGACACACCTTGCCGCCACACTGAACTCATCATGATGGGTTACAACCACGCACTCTCGGGAGCGGCCGCCTGGGTCGCTATCGCTGCCAGCACCCCCGCCCTCCCCACTCTCGGCCTCGTCGAAATGTCGCCGTGGCAGTTGGCGGCGGGTGCAGTCGTGTGTGCGGGTGCCGCCCTGCTGCCCGACACCGACCACCACAGCGCCACCATCGCCCACTCCGTCCCCATTGCGGGGCGGGCCGCGACAACCCTCGTGGGCTCAGTCACTGGCGGGCACCGCAAGGGCATGCACTCGCTTCTTGCCGTGATCGGCTGCTGGTACCTAAGCGGCTGGATCGGAACCCATGCCGTCGCGGGGTCGATTGCAATCGCCGCACTTCTCGCGTTCGCAATCAAAACCATTGGAATCGTCAAGAAGTGGTGGCACGCGTGGGCGCTCGGCGTGCTCGCCGCAACCGCCTTTGCAGTCTTACTGCCGCAGCATGCCGACTGGTTTCAACCCGGCTGGTTTCAACTCTGCGTCACCGTCGGGTTCGCCGCCCACATCGTCGGCGACTTTCTCACCACCGAGGGCGTGAACTGGACCTGGCCTCTGACGTTCAAGGCACCCCGCGCCATCAGCCGCACCCCGGGCCTGGGTCTCATCTGGAAGCGCAACGGCTACCTTGCGCTGCCCATTCTCGGCAAAACCGGATCACGGCGCGAAAAGATCCTCGGCTCCTTACTCGGCCTCTATGCAGTCTGGGGCATCACCGAGAGCGTGATCGTGAGCGCCAGCTCCGCGATCGGCGCCCACTAGCAACTACCTAGAATTCTTGCCAGGCCTCAGCCTGGGCGAGCTGCGCCTTCCGTGCCGTCTGATTGAGCCCTGCGCACCACGCTGGGTATACGCGAAAACCTCGCTTGCCCGGTCTGCCCGGTGCGCTCGTAACGCCGAGCCGCGCCAGGTGCTCGGCCGTGAATCGAAACCGGCCACGTCTGCCCCCCCTCTGCCAAAAACACGAGCAACCCGGCCCCCGGCTCCGCCGCCGGGAACGGTTCGGTTTCGCCTCGCTCGCCGCGCCGCCATAGGGCAACAAACCCGCCCGGCTTCACCGGCGTGACCCTCGCTGTGCGCACTCGCCACTGCTCGGGGCCGATGTGCGCGAGCCCAGCTTCATAATCACTTCCTTGCTCCTCGGGGGTGACGTGAATGTCTACCGCCGAAAGCTCGAAGCCAGAAGACACGAAAGCTGCAAACGCGGGGTATGAAGTGAGTGACACCACACGAATCTAGCACCGCCCGAACACCCCGCCGTTTAGATCCACACTGTAACTAAGTGCTACTGTCACAGTCATGGAGCCCACTATTCTTGACCGTATTTTGGCGGTTGAGGCAATGTTTGAACGCGAAACCCAGCTGGTGTTTGCCGACACAGGCCTCACTGAAACCCGCGTGCACGCGCTTCGCGTACTGCACCACGGCGGAGCTTCAACCCAGCAGCAGCTTGCCAAGGTTCTGGGCACCACTCCGCGCAGTGTCTCAGCTCTCGTCGACGGGCTCGAGGCGGCCGGATTCGCCCGCCGCAACCCGCACCCGACCGACCGGCGGGCCGTACTTGTAACGCTCACCGAACAAGCCGAGCGCGCCATGCTGCAGGTCCAGGCCAGCCGCGAGTGGCTCGCCCGTGAGCTGCTCGGCGCCGTCGCGCCGGAAGACCGTGACGCGTTCGAGCGTGGACTCAACGCCGTGTTCTGGCACATGAACGGTCGCGCGCAGCAACTCCACGACGAGCCAGACTCGCAGTCGTAACACGCTAGCGGCGCGGCGCGCGAGCTGCTTATATATGCGTATGAGACGGTTCGTGCTGGCCGCGGGTCTCACCGCGGCCCTCTTCACCCTGGCTGGCTGCGCGGGCGGCTCTTCTGAGACACCAACGCCCTCCGCTCAGCACACCTCGCCCGAGAACAGCCAGGAGGCGCCCAAAACCGCCGACGCTACGCTCAGCGCGGCGTTTGAAGAAGGACTCGTAACCGCCGGAATCCCTGGCGGCACGCTCTACGTCACCACACCCTCCGGCGACATAACTGATTCCTGGGGTACCGCCGGTGTCAGCCCCGATGCGCGTGTGACAGCCGGCACCGTCTTCGCCTACCGCAGCATCACTAAGTCGTTCATCGGCACCGTCATTTTGCAGCTCCAAGACGAGGGTGCGCTTTCACTCAGCGACCCCATCGCAAAGTACGTCCCCGGTGTGCCCGGCGGCGATGAGATTACCCTCGATGATCTCGGTCGCATGCGATCGGGGCTCGCCAACTACACCACACTGCCCGCGCTCCAAGAAGCGCTCGCGACGCGGGCTGCCGATCCAGTCCCCACCGACACCCTGCTCGAGTGGGCCTACGCGGCGTCACCAGATTTCGCGCCCGGTGCGCGCTACGAGTATTCAAACACCAACACGCTACTGCTCGGCCAGGTGATCGAGGCCGTCACCGGTGGCTCCTGGTTTGACGCGGTGAACACGCGCATTCTCGATCCGCTCAAGCTATCGAGCGTCGCCGACGGGTTCTTAACGAGCGCTCACGATGCCACGGGTTTCAATGTGACGGCCGATGCTGATCCGGAGCCGCTGCCCACGGTAGCGCCCGAGTGGTTTGGGGCAGCGGGTGCGCTCACGGGCACCGCACAGGATCTTGCCGCGTGGGGCGCCGCGCTCGGTGACGACGAGCTGGTGAGCGAAGCGAGCGGGCGCGCCCGCGTCGAGTCGCTCGCCCCGACAGGCGAAGACAGTGCGAGCCCAGCGTACGACCGCTACGGGTTCGCGCTCGGCGAGATCAGCGGCTGGCTGGGCCACACGGGAACGGGCCTCGGGTTTCAGTCGCTCGTGATGCATGACGCCGCTACCGACCGCACCGTCGCGATCTTGGTGAACGGCACCGGTGACGACCCCGACGCCCCCGCGCATATTTTTAAGGGCCTACTCCCCCTGCTCGACGAGCAGAAGTAGCAGGCCCAGCTGCTCAGCTACTGCGGCGCAGTGACCGCGGTCAGCTACCGCGGTTCAGCTACCGCGCGTCGTTCCACGACCAGATGTCGTCACCGCGCAGTGTCGCGTCGGTGCCGCCATCGCAGTAGATCGTCTGGCCCGCACAGTGCGAGTTCTCGACGCTCGTGAGCCAGATCAGCAGGTCGGCGATCGTCTGAGCCGGCTGGTGGTAGTTCAGCGGCATCGGCGTGGTCGCATCAACCATCGCTGCGCCCTCGGGTGTCGACAGCATCTCCTTCGTCATGGGCGTGATGACGACGCCGGGCGCGACGGCGTTGAGGGGAATTCCGCTCCCCGCCCAGGCCTCGCTGATCGACTCGCGTCGGATCCAGCGCGAAACGCCGCGCTTTGAAGTCGAGTACATCTGGTAGCCGATGCGCGGGCCCTGAGCTTCAAGGCCGGCCGCAATCTCGAGCGCCCGCTCCTCGTCGCCCGAAAGCTGCGCCTCGAGCAGCTCCTCTGACACGGGCTGCATGGTCGCGATCGATGAGACCACCGCGGCGCGAGGTGCCTTCGACGCACGCAGCGCCGGCAGCATCGCCGTAAGGAACTCGGTCACTCCGAAGTAGTTGATCGCGCACGTCTTGGCGATCGGGGCTGAAATGCCGGCGCACGCGATCACGCCGTCCACGACGCCGCCCGCAAGCTCGGTCGCCTGCGCTGCCGCAGCGAGGCGGCCCGCGGGGGTCGAGAGGTCACCCGTCACCTCGACGTCTTTCAGGTCGACCCCGATCACACGGTGACCGCGCTCACGCAGCGTTTCGGCTGTCGTGGCGCCGATTCCTGAGGCTGCTCCGGTGACTACATAGGTACGCGACATGGTGTGGCTCCGTTTCTACACATGACTGGGCGCAAGCTCCGCCCACGCATGCGACTGTACGCCCCCGCCATCTGAGCGCATCTCACCCCGTTCTCAGTCAGATGCTTTACACCTGCAGCGAGAGGTTGCCCACCCCCGAAGTTCGCACATCGGTGAGCCCTTGCCACCGGGCGGCCTGGGTGAGCAGCTGGTTCGCCACCTCGGGCGTGTGCGCGGGCGCCCCTGGTTCTTGCCAGGCGGCCTGCACGAGCAGGGCTCGCTTAGCCCGATCTGCTTTCAGGTCGATGCGGCCGACCAGGCGGCCGCCCACCATCAACGGTAAGCAGTAGTAGCCGTACTTGCGTTTGGCCGCGGGGGTGTAGATTTCGATGCGGTAATGAAACCCAAACAGCCGCTCGGTGCGAGGGCGAAACCACACGAGCGGATCAAACGGGGTGAGCAGCGCATGCGGGGCAAGCCGCGCTGGTACCCGGGCCTCAGCGTGCATCCACGCTTTCTCGGGCGCGCCGCGCCCCGTCACCCAGCCCGCCACCTGCACCGGCACGAGCACCCCCGCTTCTTGCAGGTCGCGCACGGCACCTCGCGCATCGCTCAGGCGGATCCGGTGGTAATCGGCCAGGTCAGCGAGCGTCGCGACTCCTAGCGACCTGGCAGCGCGCTCGATGAGCACGCGCTGAGCGTCAGCGCGCGGCACGTCGGCCAGAGCGGCCCCCGGCAGCACGTCTTCTGCGAGCGCGTAGCGGCGCTGAAAACCGTAACGCCCGGCCGACGCCACTTCGCCGCGCGCAAAGAGCAGTTCGACGGCGCGCTTCGTGTCGCTCCAGTCCCACCACGGGCCGCGCGCGCTACGAGGCCCCTCTTCAAGCTCGCGCACGAACTGCGGGCCGGCGTCACGCAGCTGCGCGCGCACCCGCTCAATTTCGGGCGCGAGCGCCTCGGCCCGGTCTGCGTGGCGCACACGAAACTCGCTCATGCGCCACTGAAACAGCGGCCTGTCATTCACCGGCACAAACGCTGCTTCGTGCGCCCAGTATTCGGTGTACTCGCCGCTTTCCCACAGGTGCGCATCGAGCGCATCGGTCGGGTATTCACCATGCCGTGAAAAGACCGGCAGGTAGTGGCTGCGCGCAAACACGTTGACCGAGTCGATCTGCAGTACGTGCAACCGGTCAAGTGCTTGGTCGAAGGGCCGCCGGGTACGCAAACGGGGCGCAGCGGCGGTAAACCCCTGCGCCCCGAGAGCGATACGGCGTGCTTCAGCGGGGCTCAGTGAAAGCGTGCCCCGGGCGGTCACGAGCTTAGGCGAACCACAGCCCGAGCTCACGCTCGGCCGACAGCGTTGAGTCAGAACCGTGCACAAGGTTCTGCTGCACGGCAAGGCCCCAGTCGCGGCCCAGGTCGCCGCGGATCGTGCCGGGTGCGGCAGTCGTCGGATCGGTCGTGCCGGCGAGCGCGCGGAACCCCTCGATGACGCGGTTGCCCGTCGCCCGCACCGCCACAACCGGACCCGATGACATGAACTCGATGAGCGGTTCGAAGAACGGCTTGCCCTCGTGCTCGGCGTAGTGCTCGGCCAGCAGCTCGCGGCTGGGCGTCACCATGCGCAGGTCGGCGATCTCGTAGCCCTTCGCCTCGATGCGGCGCAGGATCTCGCCGGTCAGGCCCCGGGCGACGCCGTCGGGCTTCACCAGGATCAGGGTTTCTTCTGCAGACATGCATACTCCTTTTTCAATACAAGAGGTCGGTTTGATTCTATCGGCGCGAGGCTACCGCTCGCGTGCGGGCTACTGTGCGGCGAGCCACACGGCGCGGTCGCGGTCGATCTTCGCGCCCTTCACCATGCAGAAGATCCACAGCGCGGTGAAAATACCGCCCACAAAGAACGCCATCGGCACGAGAAAGCCCGTCGCGAGCATGAGCACGTGCAACACCCAGCCGGTGATAATGCCGGCCCGGCCCACGCGCATCAGCGCGAGCCCCACGATGGTCACTAGGCCCAGCACCCCACCGATCACGAGGCCCAGCGCGCGCGGCTCAAGCGTGCCGAGCCCAAACAGGGTGAGCCCGATCAGCACGACAATGATCAGCTCGAAACCGAGCACGATCGACGCGAGGGCCTTCTGCGTGCGCATCGCGGTGTCGCCTGCCGCGGCGCCCGAGATGCGCAGGGCGGCGTTGTGCGCCGAAGCTTCTGACGGCGAGAGCGTCAGCTCCTCTGGCGTCGCGTCTTGCGGCGCCAGGTTCTCTCGCTCCGGATCGCCCGGCACGCCGTCTGCGTTTCGCTTCACTTCTCGTTCCACCCTTCGCTGCGGGCGAAGTCAATCGCTTCGCCCGCGAGTACGACCGAGCCCACGACGAGCACGGCACGGCCGCCCGCGCCAGCGGCCCACGCGTAGGCCGCGTCGAGCGCCTCGGGCAGCGAGTGTGCCACCTCGATGGGGGTGCCAGGAATCTCGGTCTCGGCGAGAGCGTACAGCGCTTCAACGTCACTCGAGCGGGGCGACGCGACCGGGGTCAGCGTGACCCGGTGCGCGATCGGCGCGAGCTCACGCATCACCCCCGCCGCGTCTTTCTCCTCGAGCACACCGATCACGAGCGCGAGCTCGTCAAACGCGAACGACTCTTCGACGGCGCGGGCGAGCGCCCGCGCGCCGTGCGGGTTGTGGGCGGCGTCGACGTACACGATCGGGTCGGCGCTAATCAGCTGCAACCGGCCCGGCGATGTGAGCTGGCCGAGGCCCTCGTCGAGCACCTCACCCGGCAATGGCCGGTCGCTGCCGAAGAACGCTTCGGCAGCGGCAATTGCGAGGGTCACGTTCTCGGCCTGGTGCCCGCCGTGCAGCGGCACAAACGCGGGGTCGTACCCGACGCCCGAAAGCCCGCGCACGTCAATCTGGCGGCCCCCGACGGCCAGCCGGTCGTCCACGAGCGCAAAGTCGCGCCCCAGCACGTGCAACGGAGCGCCCTTGGCCTCTGCCGCCGCGGTGATCTCGGCGAGCGCCTCGGGCTCTTGCACGGCCGACACCACAGTTGATGAGGCCTTGATGATGCCTGCCTTGGTGCGGGCGATGCCCGCCAGGTCGTCGCCCAAAATGGCGACGTGGTCGAGGCCGATCGGGGTGAACACGGCGACCTGCGACTCAACAATGTTGGTCGCGTCCCACTCACCGCCCAGCCCCACCTCGATGACCGCCACCTCGACGGGTGCGTCTGCGAAGGCCAGGAATGCGAGCACCGCGAGCGCCTCGAAGAAGGTGATGGGACCGTGGCCGGCGGCCTCGAGCTCGGCATCGACCACCTCGAGCGGCAGTTGCAGCTCACGCCACGCCGACGCGAGTTGCTCTTCGTCGATCGGCTCACCGTCGACCATGAACCGCTCGGTGAAATCGACGAGGTGGGGGCTCGTAAAGAGCCCCGTGCGCAGGCCGTGTGCGCGCATAATCGATTCGATTGCGCGGCTCGTCGACGTCTTACCGTTCGTGCCCGCCACGTGAATCACGGGGAAGTCGAGCTGCGGGGAGCCCGCGAGCTCGGCCAGCCGGCGCACCGGCTCGATCCGGGGCCTGGGGTTCGCCTCGCCTACGCGCGTGAGCAGCGCGTCGTAGACCTCAGTCGCCGCGCTCATCGAGCACCCCCAGCCTGGCTTGCCGCGCCGGTCGCGTCGATCGTGATGATGAACGGCGCCTTCGCGGTGCCGAGCGCCTTTGCGCCGGTGATGAACACGCCGCCGCCGGGCGACGCGATGTCGTCGACGATCGCGTCGATGCCAATCGCCTCTTGCACCGCGATGCCCTCGGCGAGCGTCTCGGCCGCGATCAGCGCGCTGTGCGCGAGCAGTGCGTCGGCGTGTGCGGGCTCGGCGTTCAGCGCGAGCACGATGCGATCGCTCACATCGAGACCCGCGTTCTTACGCGCCTCTTGCACGGCCCGGATCGCATCGCGAGCGATGCCCTCGGCCTCGAGTTCGGGGGTCGTTTCGGTGTCGAGCAGCACGAACCCACCGCCCGCGATGAGCGTAAGCGCCGTCTCGTCATCGTCGCCCGCACGCAGGGTCAGCTCGTACTCGTGGGGCTCGAGGGCGATGCCACCGGCAACGATGACACCGTTCTCTTCGGCCCAGTCGCCCGATTTGGCGGCCTTGATGGCCTGCTGTACCTGCTTGCCGAGGCGAGGGCCCGCCGCCCGCGCGTTGACGGCGAGCTGCTGCACGATGCCGTGCTCGCTCGCACTGTCTTCGTTTTGCTGTGTGAGCGTGACACGCTTCACGTTCAGCTCCTCGCGCAAGATGGCTGCGAAGGGCTCGAGCGCGGCAGGGCGCTGGGTGACGACCGTGAGCTCGGCCAGCGGCAGCCGCACGCGCAGCTTGCGCGCCTTGCGCAGCGCGAGTGACTGTGACGTGATCTGACGTACCTCGTCCATCGCGGCGACGAGCTCATCGTCGACGGGAAACTCGCTCGCATCGGGCCAGTCGGTCAGGTGCACCGAGCGGCCACCGGTGAGTCCGCGCCACAGCTCTTCAGTAACGAGCGGCGACATGGGGGCCGCAACCCGCGCGACCGTCTCCAGCACGGTGTAGAGCGTGTCGAAGGCCTGCTTGTTCTCGGGCTTGCTGTTTGCGCCGTGCACGCCCTCCCAGAACCGGTCGCGCGAGCGGCGCACGTACCAGTTGGTGAGCACCTCGGCGAAGCCGCGCAGCGCGTCTGCTGCGCTCGTCGTGTCGAGTCCCTCGAGGTGATCGCCCACCTCGCGCACGAGCTGGCCCGTCTTCGCGAGAATGTAACGGTCGAGCGGGTCGCTCGAGTCGGTGCGGCGCTCGGCCGTCACGCCGTCGGCGTTCGCATACAGGCTGAAGAAGTACCAGGTGCTCCACAGCGGCAGAATGAACTGGCGCACGCCCTCGCGGATCCCCTCTTCGGTGACGATCAGGTTGCCGCCGCGCACCACGGGTGATGCCATCAAGAACCAGCGCATCGCGTCTGAGCCGTCGCGCTCAAACACCTCGTTCACGTTGGGGTAGTTCTGCAGCGACTTCGACATCTTGTTGCCGTCGCTGCCGAGCACGATGCCGTGGCTGATCACGTTCTTGAACGCGGGGCGATCAAACAGGGCGGTCGCGAGCACGTGCTGCACGTAGAACCAGCCGCGCGTCTGCCCGATGTACTCGACGATAAAGTCGGCGGGCTGGTGCGTGTCGAACCACTCCTGGTTCTCGAACGGGTAGTGCGCCTGCGCGAACGGCATCGATGCCGAGTCAAACCACACGTCGAGCACGTCTTCGATGCGGCGCATCGTCGACTTGCCGGTGGGGTCGCTCGGGTTGGGGCGGGTGAGGCTGTCGATGTAGGGCCGGTGCAGGTCGATCTCGCCGTCGGCATTACGCGGCAGCTCACCGAAGTCGGCTTCGAGCTCGGCGATCGAGCCGTAGACATCGATGTGCGGGTACTCGGGGTCGTCGCTCTTCCACACCGGAATCGGGCTGCCCCAGTAGCGGTTGCGGCTGATCGACCAGTCGCGTGCACCCTCGAGCCACTTGCCGAACTGGCCGTGCTTCACGTTACTCGGCACCCAGTTGATGTCTTCGTTGGTCTCGAGCAGGCGATCCTTGATCTGCGTGACGCGCACAAACCAGCTCGAGACGGCCTTGTAGATGAGCGGGTTGCGGCAGCGCCAGCAGTGCGGGTACGAGTGCTCGTAGCTCGCTTCGCGCAGCAGCCGGCCCGCGGCCTTCACCATGCGAATCAGCGGACGGTTGGCGTCCATCCACAGCTCGCCTGCGACGTCGCTCACCGCGCTCAAGAAGCGGCCGCCCTCATCGAGGCTCAAGATCGTGGGAATGCCTGCCGCCTGCGCGAGCCGCTGGTCGTCTTCACCGTAGGCCGGGGCCTGGTGCACGATGCCGGTGCCGTCGGTCGTGAGCACGTAATCGTCAACGAGGATCTGCCAGGCCGAATCGGTGCCCCACTCCTCGGTGTCGGTGTAGTAGTCAAACAGCGGCTCGTAGCGCACGCCAGCGAGTTGCGCGCCCGTGACCGTGCCAGTGATGGCTTCGGCGGCCTCGGCGGCGTTCTCGTAGCCCAGCTCTTTTACGTGGTTCGCCACGAGATCTGACGCGAGCAGGTACGAGGCGTTGCCTGCCTCCCCGCCGTCTGCCGCACCCGCTGGCCCCGCGGGCACCACAACGTACTCGATCTGCGGCCCGACCGCGAGCGCAAGGTTCGTCGGCAGGGTCCAGGGGGTCGTCGTCCACGCGAGAGCGCGGGTGCCCGCAAGCCCCAGCGCTTCGGCCTTTTCGCCCGTGAGTGGGAACGTCACCGTGACCGACGGATCCTGACGCATCTGGTACACGTCGTCGTCCATGCGCAGCTCGTGGTTTGACAGCGGCGTCTCATCGCGCCAGCAGTAGGGCAGAATGCGTGAGCCCTCATAGGCCAGCCCCTGGTCGTACAGCCGTTTGAACGCCCACAGCACGCTTTCCATGTACGACAGGTCGAGGGTCTTGTACCCGCCGTCGAAGTCGACCCAGCGCGCCTGACGCGTGACGTACTCTTCCCACTCCTTCGTGTACTGCAGCACTGACTCGCGGGCCTTCGAGTTGAACGCGGCGACGCCCATCTCTTCAATCTCAGACTTCTCGGTGATGCCGAGCTGCTTCATAGCTTCAAGTTCGGCGGGCAGCCCGTGAGTGTCCCAACCAAACTTGCGGTCGACGTGGCGGCCGCGCATCGTCTGAAACCTGGGAAACACGTCCTTCGCGTAGCCCGTCAGCAGGTGGCCGTAGTGCGGCAGGCCGTTCGCGAAGGGCGGGCCGTCGTTAAACACCCACTCTTCGCAGCCCTCGCGCTGGCGCAGCGACTCGGCAAAGGTGTCGTCTTTTGCCCAAAAGTCGAGCACACCGCGTTCGACTGCAGGAAGCGACGGTGACGGAGTCACGCTGTGGGCGTGGCCCTCGCCGGGAAGCGCGGCGTCGCCGGTGGGCTGCTGGGGGTACGGCATGTGGATCCTCACTCGGTGCTGTTCGTGCCGCACGCGGGGCGTGCGGTGTTTCGCGCCGGGACGAGTGAGACTGTGCGCATCACCCGCGGTACCACCCCGCTTGCAGTGCCGCCGCCGCTTTCGCCGCCGCAACACTCACCACTTCATTCGGCGATAACGGGCCGTGACCGTCTGAATCTACTGAGTGAGCGGGGCGTATGCCTCGCTCACTGTTCTGCCAGAAACTCCCCGGTGATTGCCGGATCAAAGTCGTATGCGTGCAGTCTACCAGTGCTGCAATCGACCGCTTCAATGTAACAACGGGGTAACGATCAACGAGTATGAAAATACCTGATCACAGCCCCAAGTGAGTGTGCTACGCGCGCCCGACCAGCCCAGCACCCCTTGCGCCCCGGCAACAAGCGTTGTTAGCGTCGAAGACAGCGTTGTGTGCGAAGGGTGTGATTCATGCCACTCGTCCGCGGGCCGAATCGTCGAGAGCCGGCGACCCGCGTGTGACCCCCCGGTCAGCGAACACCTTTTGCCCCGCAATACAGATTCAGGTTTTTTGAGAAGCCTGCGCCGTACGCCGCGCACGTCTGCCTGGCGAGCGCGAATTTGGCGTACCCATCAACCATTTAGAAACCGCGGCAAGTGCCGCGCAGGAGATCACTATCGTGACCAACACATCACCCAAGAGCGCACCTCATGCGCCCGATTCGCCCGCGATTGAGGTGACCGGGGCATATAAGGTCTTCGGCCGCCGCGCGAAAGAGGCCGTCAAGCGCCTGCGCGCGGGCGCCTCACGCGAAGACGTCAAGCAGCTCGGCACCGCCGCGGTGATCGACGCAAGCTTCAGCGTGCAACCCGGCGAGATCTTCGTGGTCATGGGCCTTTCAGGCTCGGGCAAGTCGACACTCATTCGCATGCTCAACGGCCTCGGCGAAACCACCGGCGGCTCCATCTCGGTGTTTGGGCACGAGATCGTAGGCATGAACGCGGCAGAACTGCGCGCGGTACGCCGCGACCGCCTCTCAATGGTGTTTCAACACTTCGCCCTGCTTCCCCACCGCACCGTGCTCGACAATGCCGCATACGGCCTCGAGATCCAGGGCGTCGGCCTCTCAGAACGCCGCGAGCGGGCACAGCACTGGCTCGAGCGCGTCGGCCTCGCAGGCTGGGAAGATCACCTCCCGGGCGAACTCTCGGGCGGCATGCAGCAGCGCGTCGGCCTCGCCCGCGCGTTCGCCGCGGACACCGAGATCCTACTCATGGACGAAGCGTTCTCGGCGCTCGACCCACTGATCCGGCGCGAGATGCAAGAGCAGCTCGTCGAGCTGCAGCAGGAGCTCGGCAAGACGATCGTGTTCATTACGCACGACCTGAACGAGGCGATGTTTCTCGGCGACCGGATCGCGGTCATGCGCGACGGCCGGATCGTGCAGGTCGGCACCCCCAATGACATTCTCACCGACCCCGCCAACGACTATGTCGCGCAGTTCGTGCAAGATGTCGACCGCGCACGCGTGCTCACCGCGGGTGACGTGATGGAGCCACCGCGCGCTGTCGTGCCCGCCACCGCTGGCCCCCGCGCCGCGCTGCGCATGATGCGCGACCTGCAGACGTCGGCCTGCTTCGTGACCACGGGCAGCCGCAAGCTGCTCGGTGTCGTGCGCGACAAAGACATGCTGCGGGAGGTGCGCGAGGGCGGGACCGATCTCACCGAGAAGCTGCGCCCCACGCCCTCAATCGTGGGCCGCGACCAGTACATTGCCGACCTCTTTGAGCTCGCGGTCGAGAGCCCCCTGCCCGTGGCAGTCGTCGACGACCAAGACCGACTCATTGGCGTCGTGCCGCGCGTGACGCTGCTCGCGTCGCTCACGAACGTGCCCGCAGTCACCACGGAGATTCCCATTATTGAACCGACGCCCGATGTACCGAAGGCGGTGATCACCGAGACGCTCGCGCAAACACACCCCGGGCAACCCCTCGGTGGAGCGGCTATGGGCGCAGACACAATTTCAGGCGCAGCAAGCGAGGTGGCACAGTAATGACTGACTTCAGACTTCCCCTGGGCGACGGCGCGAACGCCGTCGTCGACTGGCTGACGAGCTCGGCCGACGGTCTATTCACGGTGATTCGCTCGGTGTTGAACTCGGCATACGCCGGCCTCGACTTCGTGTTTGCGACTCCCCCGTTCTGGGCAATCATCATCGTGCTCGCGGCCATCGCGTGGCTTGCAAAGGGCTGGAAGCTCGCGCTCGGCACCACGATCGGCCTGCTCGTGATCGTGGGCGTTGACCAGTGGGACGAGGCAATGAGTACGCTCGCGCTCGTGATTCTCGCGAGCGTGATCGCGCTACTGATTGCGATTCCACTTGGTATTCTCGCCGCCCGCAATGACTCGGCATCGAAGGTGATTCGACCGATTCTCGACTTCTTGCAGACGATGCCGGCGTTTGTGTACCTGATTCCTGCGCTCATGTTCTTTAGCGTGGGTGTTGTGCCCGGCATCGTCGCCACGATCGTGTTTGCGCTCGCCCCCGGTGTACGCCTGACCGAGCTGGGTATTCGCGGCGTTGATAGCGAGGTCGTTGAAGCGGGCTACGCGTTTGGTTCGACCCCCGGCCGCATTCTGCGCCAGATTCAGCTGCCGCTCGCGATGCCCTCGATTATGGCGGGCGTCAACCAGGTGATCATGCTGTCGCTGTCAATGGTCGTCATCGCCGGCATGGTCGGCGCGGGCGGGCTCGGCGGTGAGGTCGTCAAGGCTCTCAACCGCATCGACATTGGGCTCGGCTTTGAAGCCGGCGTCTCTGTCGTGATTCTCGCCATGATTCTCGACCGCACCACCGGCGCACTCGGCACACGCAAAAAGAAGCGTAAAGCCCCCACTACTTCCAGTACCCAAAACGAGCCGGTCGCAGCGTAACCGCTGCGATTCGGATACGAAAGGAACACCATGAAGAAGCGTTTTCTCACCGGAGCAATCGCACTCGGCGCCGCCGCGGCGCTCGCGCTGACGGGCTGCTCGGCGGGCGACTCGGGCGACTCTGACAGCAAGGCCGGCGGTGACGACAAGGGCACCGTCACCATTGGTATGTTCAACTGGGACGAAGATATCGCGGTAACGCACCTGTGGAAGACCGTGCTCGAGGAGCAGGGCTACGACGTCAAGATCGAAGCGGCAGACCCCGGCCCCGTGTTCCAGGGGCTCGCTGACGGCGCCTACGACACGGTGCTTGATGTATGGCTGCCGCTCACCCACGCGAGCTACCTTAAAAAGTACGGTGACGACATCGTCGAACTGGGCGCATGGAACGACGAGGCGAAGCTGACCATCGCGGTCAACGCTGACGCCCCGATCGACTCACTCGACGAGCTGGCAGAGAACGCCGACCTGTTCGACAACAAGCTCGTGGGCATCGAAGCGGGTGCCGGTCTCACCGAGACCACTGAGAACGCCGTGATCCCTGAGTACGGTCTCGAGAAGATGGACTACATCATCTCGTCAACCCCGGCAATGCTGACCGAACTTGACTCGGCCATGTCAAAGGGCGACAACATCGCCGTGACGCTGTGGCGCCCGCACTGGGCCTACGATGCGTACGACATCAAGGACCTCGAGGACCCGAAGGGCGCGCTCGGCGAGGCAGAAAGCCTCTACTCGTACGGCAGCAAGACCTTCAAGGAGGACTTCCCCGAGGTCGCCGAGTGGATCTCGAACTTCAAGATGAGCTCTGACCAGCTGCACTCGCTCGAGAACATGATGTTCAACGAGTACGACGGCGACGACTACGAGCCGATCATCGCAGACTGGATCTCGCAGAACCAGGACTACGTGGACTCGCTGACGAAGTAGTTCGCACGAGACCAACGAATATACTACCGCGCACCTGCGCGGTAAGGAAGGGCGCCTCCCGCGTAGCCATGCTCGCGGAAGACGCCCTTCGCCGTAGAAACGCAATGCGCCTGTGGCGCGGGAAACGAAAAGGGTACGACGTCACCATCGATGCGGCAGACGTGAGCCCGGTGTTCATTGGATTGGCCGATGGTAGCTACGATTTTGCGACGCAGGTCACCCTGCCCGAAATTCACAAGTCATTCGTGGACGAGTATGGCGACGATCTCGTCGACCTCGGGGCTTGGTATGACCAGGTGCAGATCACCGTCGCGGTCAACGAAGACGCCCCGATCGACTCGCTTGCGCAGCTTGCTGAGCACGCCGATGAGTTTGATAACAAGATCGTGGGCATTGAGCCGGGCGCGGGCCAGACGATCCTCATGGATGAGACGGTCATTCCGGGTTACGGTCTTGAGGGAATGGACTTTGTAACCTCTTCGACCGCGGCCATGCTCGCGGCGCTGGAGGGCGCGACGAATGCGGGCGAGAACATTGCGGTCTCGCTGTGGGAGCCGCACTGGGCGTACCGCGAATATCCGATCAAGAATCTCGAGGACCCCGAGGGCCTGCTCGGTGAGACCGAGTCTGAGCACGTGTTCTCGAGCACCGAGCTGCCCGAGCGCGAACCTGAGGTTGCCGAGTGGTTACGCGCGTTCAGCATGACGCCAGAAGAGCTGACCGAGCTCGAACACGAGGTCTTTGTGACGCACGCTGACGAAAAACCCGCGGTGGGCGTCGCCGCGTGGGCCGATAAGAACCCCGAGTTTATGAAGCAGCTCACCCAGTAGGCCTTGTGGCCTCACCGTCCCCGCGTGCCACACCAGCTGTGTAGCACGCGGGGACGGTAGACTAGTGGGGTTGACCATTAGGCACCCCGGCCCTGCATGCCGACGACACGGTGCCGCCTACATCGAACCGACTACACGTCGAGACCGGAGCAGCACGCATGAGCGCGATCCCCGACAAGCCGAAACTCGAAGGCCTCGAGGAGAAGTGGGGCACCGTCTGGGACGAAGCCGGTACCTACGCGTTTGACCGCAACGGCGCAGGCGAGGTGTACAGCATCGACACGCCCCCGCCCACCGCCTCAGGATCACTGCACGTCGGTCACGTCTTCTCATACACGCACACCGACACCGTGGCCCGCTATCAGCGCATGCAGGGCAAGCGCGTCTTCTACCCGATGGGGTGGGACGACAACGGCCTGCCCACCGAGCGTCGCGTGCAGAATTACTATGGCGTGCGCTGCGACCCGACGCTCCCCTACGTCGATGGTTTCGTGCCCCCGCACGACGGCGGCACCGGCAAGAGCATCAAGGCCGCCGACCAGCAGCCCATCTCGCGTCGCAACTTCATTGAGCTGTGCGAGAAGCTGACGATCGAAGACGAGAAGCAGTTCGAAGACCTCTGGCGCACCCTCGGCCTGTCGGTGGACTGGGCGCAGACCTACCGCACCATCGGCCAGGACTCGCTGCGCGCCTCGCAGCTCGCGTTCATTCGCAACGTCGAGCGTGGCGAGGCCTACCAGGCGCAGGCTCCTACCCTGTGGGACGTCACGTTCCGCACCGCCGTCGCACAGGCCGAGCTTGAGGATCGCGAGCAGCCGAGCGCGTACCACCAGCTTGCCTTCCACCGCACCGACGGTGGCGGTGACATTCTGATCGATACAACACGCCCCGAACTACTGGCGGCCTGTGTCGCGCTCGTGGCACACCCCGATGACGAGCGCTTCCAGCCGCTCTTTGGCACGACGGTGCGCACTCCGCTCTTCGACGTCGAGGTGCCCATCATGGCGCACCACCTGGCGCAGAAGGACAAGGGCACGGGCATCGCCATGATTTGTACGTTCGGTGACGTCACCGACGTGGTGTGGTGGCGCGAGCTGCAGCTGCCCAACCGCGCGATTCTCGGTTTCGACGGCCGCATCATCTCTGAGGCCCCCGAGGCGATTACGAGCGAGGCTGGCCAGGCCGCCTTCGCCGAAATCGCTGGCAAGACCGTGTTTAGTGCGAAGCAGATCGTGGTCGATAAGCTCACCGAGTCGGGCGAGCTCGTGGGCGACATTCGCAAGATCACGCACCCCGTCAAGTTCTTCGAGAAGGGCGACAAGCCCCTCGAGATCGTGTCGACGCGTCAGTGGTACATCAAGAACGGCGCGCACGACGAGGGCGTGCGCGAGCGACTGCTCGCCCACGGCCGGGAGCTCGACTGGCATCCCGACTTCATGCGCGTGCGCTACGAGAACTGGGTCGAGGGGCTCTCGGGTGACTGGCTGATCTCGCGCCAGCGCTTCTTCGGTGTGCCGATTCCCGTCTGGTACCCGCTCGACTCAGACGGCAACCCCGTCTTCGACCAGCCGATCATTCCCGCCGTCGACCAGCTGCCCGTCGATCCTTCGAGCGATGTGCCCGCGGGTTACACCGAGGAGCAGCGCGGCAAGGCCGGCGGTTTCCAGGGCGAGGTCGACGTCATGGACACCTGGGCGACCTCGTCACTCACCCCGCAGCTCGCGGGCGGCTGGGAGCGCGACCCCGAGCTGTTCGCACAGGTCTACCCATACAGCCTGCGCCCGCAGGGTCAAGACATCATCCGTACCTGGCTGTTCTCGACGGTGCTGCGCTCTGAGCTCGAGTGCGGCCAGCTGCCGTGGAAGAACGCGGGCATCTCGGGCTGGATCCTTGACCCCGACCGCAAGAAGATGTCGAAGTCGAAGGGTAACGTCGTCACGCCCGCGGGCATGCTCGCGCAGCACGGTTCTGACGCCGTACGCTACTGGGCTTCGTCCGCGAAGCTCGGCACCGACGCTTCGTTCGATCCGCAGAATCCCACGCAGATCAAGATCGGCCGTCGTCTTGCGATCAAGCTGCTCAACGCAGCGAAGTTCACGCTGAGCTTTGACGCTTCGGGCGCCGGATCAGTCACCGAGGCGATCGACCGGTCCATGCTCGCGAGCCTCGCGACCGTGATCGAGCAGGCGACCCGCGCGTTCGAGAACTACGATCACGCCAAGGCGCTCGAGCTCACGGAGTCGTTCTTCTGGACGTTCTGTGACGACTACCTCGAGCTCGTCAAGGAGCGCGCACACAACGCGACCGGGCAGGATCAGGCCTCTGCCGTTACGGCCCTGCGCACCGCGCTTGGCGTATTCGCGCGCCTGTTTGCACCGTTCCTCCCCTACGCGACCGAAGAGGTGTGGTCGTGGTTCAATGAGGGTTCGGTGCACCAGGCAGCCTGGCCCGTCGCGTCTGAAGCGGCAGACCTCGCCGGTGATGGCGCAGACGCTGGCCTGCTCGACCTCGTGGGCGGCGCGCTGATTCGTGTGCGCGGCGCAAAGACTGACGCGAAGGCGTCGCAGCGCACCCAGGTCACGCTCGCCGTCGTGCAGGTGCCCGCCGCTGATCGCGAGCGGCTCGCTCTCGCGGCCGGCGATCTTTCGGCTGTCGGCCGCATCACCGAGCTGCGCATCGAGGTGGCCGACGTTGATCACGTCACGGTCGCCGAGATTCAGCTCGAGCAGGCAGAGGGCTAGACCGTGCAGCTGGGGGCGCGTTGGCGCGCAGGTGATGCACCGCACCGCGGCGTGCCCCCGGTGCTGTACTCGGCCATCGCCGAGCAGGAGGCCGCCTATCCCGCGGCCTCCGCGTGGACGCTCACCTTTCTCGAGGGGCGCCCGCGGTGCACGCTAGACGATGCGGTCACGGTGGGCCTCGATGCGGCGGGTGCCGTAACCGTCGAAGCCGTGCAGTCGCTTACCCCGGGTGGGTCTGCACCTGGATCCGGAGCAGCAGCTGGCGCTTCGACAGTGAGCGGCGTTCCAGACGACGATGACGACGATTGGCTGAGCTAGTGGCGGAGGTGGCGCCTGCCGCGCGGGGCCCATTCGCGCTCGTGATTGGTGAGGCGCTCATCGACATTGCCGAGCATGAGGCCTCTGACGCCGCTCCCCTAGAGTACGTCGGCGGCAGCCCGGCCAACGTCGCGATGGGGCTCGCGCGCCTCGGCCACCCGGCGCTGCTCGCCACCCACCTGGGGGCAGATGCGCGCGGCGCCCGGATCCGTGACGCCCTCACTCGCGAGGGTGTGCAATGTAGTGCCGGATCTTTCCAAGCTGCCCGCACATCGACCGCGCGCGCCATCATCGACGCCGCGGGCGCGGCCCGCTATGAGTTCGACATTGACTGGCGGTTCGACGCCGCTACGGTGGTGGCCGAACATGGCGCTGTGGCGAGCAGCACTCTCGACTACGCGCTCGTGCACACCGGATCGATCGCGCTGTTCCTTGAGCCTGGCGGAGCCGATGTAGTTCACTACCTCGAAACGCTACCCGGTGACGTTGTCGTGACCCTTGATCCCAACGTCAGACCGACGCTGATGCCCCCGCACGAGACCGCGCTTGAACGCTTCGAGCGTACGGCACGCCGCGCACAGATCGTCAAGCTCAGCGACGAAGACGCCGAGTGGCTCTACCCTGGCCTCTCTCCTGAGTCTGCTGCGAGGCAAATCCTCGCGCTCGGTGCCGACGTGGTCGTCGTAACGCTGGGGGCCGCTGGCGCCCTCGCAGTGACAAAGACTCAGCGCATCGAGGTTCCCACAGCGGCGACCCGCGTCGTCGATACGATTAGCGCCGGCGATTCGTTCATGGCTGCGCTCATTTCAAGCGCGCTCGAGCTCGGCGTTGCAGGGCTGACATCACACCTGGACGCTGTGATGGACCGCGCTTCGCGCGCTGCCGCTATTGCGGTGTCACAGGCGGGCGCGAATCCACCGCACCGCGCACAGCTCGACGCCGATTAGCCTGGTCATTCTGCGCGACCCCACCCCGTCATTCTGCGCAACCCCACCCCGTCATTCTGCGCAACCCCACCCCGTCATTCTGCGCGACCTCACCCCGTCATTCTGCGCGACCTCACCCCGTCATTCTGCGCGACGAAGGAGTCGCAGAATCCAGTCTTCACCCTTCGGCGCTCTCGAAGGGTCACTGCTGATGCCTGCGCTTCTACTGGTTGCGGTCAGGTGGAGGGCGGCTTCGAGCACACCTGTGGGCAAAGGTTGTATCTCACTATTCACCCGGGTGCCAGCGCCCACCCGCGTCACGAGTAAGCCCTCCTCCTCTAGCGCCTTGTACGCCTTCACGACGGTGCCGGGAGCAACACTAAGCCTGACGCAAGTTGCCTCACTGACGGCAGACGCTCACCAGAGGCCAATACGCCCACCGAAATGAGCCCCCAAGAGCTGATCCCTGATTTGCTCGCTCAGGCCCAGAGCCCGTAGCAAAAGAAGGCCCCTCTTGGCATCAGCACCTCGGACTCAAGTGGACACGCTTCCTTTCGTTACACCACACAAGCCCCGCCCTTCGCCACACTGCGCGAGCACGCCCCCTATGGCCATGCGGTGCGAGTGCACCCCCTATGGTCATGCTGCCACCCCCTATGGTCATGCTGCGCGACGAAGGAGTCGCAGCACCCATTCCACTCCCAGACCGGCCGGCTGCCCGCCTTCCGACGCACATCAGGTCGAGTCGTCCACAGCCCCCTGTTTCGACCGAAAATTGGCGTGATTACGCCAAATCTGTGGATAACTTCACTCGAATAAACCTACGATCCGTGAAACAATAGGGTATGGAAGCCAAACCCTCACCACAGCACGAAGAACCCCTCGCGGGCCTCTTCACTGAGGCTGCGAGCGAGGGTGCTGATGCGGGCTTGAACGACGCGGCCGCGGCCGGTGTTTCAGGCGTGAGCGCTGTTGCGGGGGTGACTGATGAGTCGGCAGTGCCCCCTGTGGCGGATGCTGTAGGGGGCGCCGGCGTGGGTGCTGCTGGCAGGTTGGGGATGCAGGCGAAGTGTGACGAGATCGTGCAGCTTATGGCGCACGTGCAGTCCTTGTTTCCGGCCGACTGCCCTGGCGCTGACGCGCGTACGGTCGTGAACGCGCTCACCGACGAGGGGGCGAGTGATTTCGCGAAGATCGTGGCTCAGGTGATGCGCAAGTGTTCTGAGCTGGAGGTACTGAGTGCCGGGGTGGTGGGAAGCCGGTCGGTGAAGCGTGCCGGGCGGCCCGGGGTGGCGCAGGCGAGTGGTTTCAAAACGGGTGTTGAGATGATGCAGCACCTCACGGGGAGTTCGTGGGGTGAAGCGTCCCGCAAGGTGCGGGTGGGCCAGAGCATGCTCGCCGGTGAGACCGCCGAGCGCGAAGCCCGCGAACAGCGTGAAGCACTCGCGGCGCGGTTTGGTGCCTGCACGAGTGACACGGGTGACGGCGCCGATGGCACAGCCGACGGCAGTGGCGGTGACGATGGTGATCTGGCCGGTGTTGACGCCGCAGCTTCTGCCGCAGCGGCGGCGGAAGCAGCGGCGGCGGAGGCCGTGCTGGTGTTGGCGGTGCCGTGGCATACGGTGCTTGACCGGGCTGTGTCGCGTGACCTGCTCACCGACCCGCAAAACGATGCGATCAGGCAGGGCCTCGGCGCCCCGCCGCACGCCCCCGAACCAGACACCCACACTGCAGACGCCCCCACAGGCGCCACGGGTGCTACGACAGGCGCCACGGCAAACGCTGCAGCAAGCAGCACTACATCTGCCGCCGCGGCGGCTGCGGTAGCGCCAGCGTGTGCGTTCCACACGGCCGCCTACGCGGCCCTCCACACTTCCCACCCCCAAAACAGGACTGCCGGCAATCCCGCCGACGGCACTACCGAGAATCCCGCTGGCGGCACTACCGATGGCACTGCCAACGGTTCTACCGGCGCTTTTCTCACCACGAGTGCGGGTTTCTTTGACGCGGGCTCGTGTGGGGGCCGATGTGAAGCGGCTTTGCTGGTGTTGTGGTGGCAGGCCGGGCTCGATCTTGTCGGGGCGGCCCAGCACACCCGGGTGGAAGAGCTACGCCGGCAGGCGCGAGCGATTCGTGATCTCCTCGACCCCGACGGGGCCACCCTGCGCCGTAACCAACGGTACGAGGCGCGCTCGTTCAGGTGGTGGACGGATCAGAAGGGGCAGTTCCATGCCCGCCTCACCTGTGACGACGACGCGGGAGCATGGATCGGGGCGATCTTTGCGAGCGCGCTGCGCCCCCGCCGGGGCGGGCCCCGCTTCATCGACCCCGACGAGCAGGCCGCGGGCGACGAACTCGCGCAAGACCAGCGCAGCCACGAACAAATCTCACACGACCTCCTCATCGACCTGCTCCAGTCGGGCGCGGTCGCTGATCAGAAGACCGTGTTTGGTACCCAGCAGGTGGGGGTGCGGGTGGTGCAGGTCGTGAACCGTGAAGCATACCTCGCCGAGCAGGCTGAGGCCCGCGCCGCTGAAGCGGCCGCGGAAGCCGCGAAGGCCGCGAAGAAAGCGGCCTGGCAGGCGGCCCGCGGCAAGACTCCCGCAGCGCAGCAGCCCACAGGTGCGCAGGCACCGGGTGCACAGACCACGGTCGCCGCTCCCGCATCATCCGCGGCCCCTGTGGCTCCAGCGGCTCCAGCGGATCCGATCGGGGTGGTCGCCTGGTACGAAGACGGCCTCACCATCACTTCTGACGCGGTCGTCGCCAAGCAGCGCTGCAACGCCGGCGTCGTGCACGTCACCGTCGACGAAGACTACAACCCCCTCGACGTGGGGCGCGAACAACGGCTCTACAACGGGGCCCAACGCATCGCCCTCGCCACCCGTGATGGCGGGTGTCGCTGGCCGGGCTGTGACCGGCCCGCTTCGTACTGTGAAGCACACCATATTGACCACTGGCACTCCGACCAGGGCCGCACCGACATCGATCGAGGGATCGCCCTCTGCTCAGCGCACCATTTGCAGCTCCATAACTACGGATGGAAGATCACCCGCGACGGGCGCGGCCCCTTCATGCTCCATCCACCACCCGGGCCTGAGGGGACAGCTCCGCCCATCATCCTCGAAAACCCACCCCCATCAGCCACCCGGGCACCACAATCACCACCGGGTGTGACCGGGCGACCTGATCTTGCCGCCGCCACGGCCCGAGCGGCAGCACCCACCTTCGAGCTCACCCAGACCGAGCTCGCGACACCACTCCCCATCACCTACGGGATGCAACTCGGCGCCGCGAGGGCGCGGCGCTTCAAACCAGCCGACCAGCGGGCCTACGCACAAGCCAACGGGTACGCATAGGCACGGGCGGGCAACAACGAGCTATCCAATCAGGCACGAGCGGTCACGAGCAGACACCAGCAGACACCAGCAGACACGAGTAGTCACAGGCAGTCACAGGCGCCCGAGCCGGCATAGGAGCTTACGACTTGCAGGGTCCAGGTTCAAGGCTCAAGCTTTGGCTACAGAGGCTCGCAAGCCCCGTGCGCTCATCCGCCCGAGGCAAGAGACGCTGGCGCATCATGGTTCCGACTCCCCCTACACAGAATGCCGAACCCGGGCATTGCCGAGCCGCCTTGCAGCGTGGGATAGCCTCTGGGCTGATCCTGCAGAACGACGATGCAAATCGCACCACGCGGCGCGCGTTCACGCCATCGCTCCCCTTCACAACAGGCCCCACGAGCATGCACGAAGCTTCGCATCACGTTCACGCGCCACGCACCCGCCGTCCACCTTAAAGTCGCGAGCGCGACATCTCACTTGGACAGACTAATCAGGTCTTAGACAATCCGAGAGAGGGCAACATGCCGCAGTCGATTCGCACCACCGTTCGCAGTTCCATCATCGCCGCGTCAGTCCTTGCAGCGATCACCCTGACGGGCTGTCAACAAGCGGCGGCACCGTCCGCCATGAGTGCACCAGCAGGCGCCGCTGACATCGGCGAGGTGTCAGTCACCACGCCCCGCCTCAAAACCGCCGACAACTTTCGTGACGTTGCCGGCACCGACACCGCGCTCGGAGTACCCGGCGGGTACCTCGCTTCTGGCGTAGCGTACCGCTCTAACGCCTAGACGTCGACGATAGCGATCTTGCTACCTTGAGCGACCTCGACATCGACACAATCATCGACCTGCGCACCCCCGAGGAAATCACGAAGCAGCCCGACCGGGTTCCTGAAGGCACCAAGTATGTGAACATCGATATCTTGGGCGGCAGCACTACCGCAGCCAACCCCAACGCTGATTTTGCAGTAAGCACGCCAGAAGACGCAGCCCAGAAACTGATCGATGTCAACGACGGCTTTGTGCGAGACGCAGGTCAACGTGCCCGGTTTGGTGAAGTTCTCACCACCATCGCCGAGACCGAGGGGCCCGTGCTGTTTCACTGTACCGCAGGCAAAGACCGTGCCGGTTGGACAAGCGCCATTCTGCAACTCGCCGCTGGCGCCGAAGAAGCCGATGTCATGGACAACTACTTGGCCACCAATGCATACTCCGCTGAGCGAGTCGCAGCCACCAAAGAAAAGGTCGTTGAATCGCGTGGCCCTGAGGCAGCCGAAGCCATCGGGGTGCTGCTGGGAGTGCAATCCGAATTTCTGCAAGCCAGCCTCGACGCCGTACACGACGAATTCGGCGACATCGATGGTTACCTGACCGACGGCCTCGGTCTTTCCGATGAGACCGTGACTCAGCTGCGTGAAAAGCTCACCGTTTGACGCGATCACACAAACATGCCCCGGTTCACCGCTGTGTTGCGGCGAACCGGGGCGCGCTAATTCTAGGTGTTCGCTAGTTAGGCGCTCTCGCGCCCCAGCTGATGCGACTCGATCACCCGCGGGGCCGCTTCGCCCAGCACTGACTCCCGCGTCACGATGACCTTCGTCACGGTGTCGCTGGAGGGCACCTCGAACATCACCGGACCAAGTAGGTTCTCGAGGATCGCGCGTAGACCGCGTGCTCCGGTCTTGCGTGCCACCGCGAGCTCGGCGATAGCCTGCAGCGCCTCGGGCTCGAATTCAAGGCTGACGCCGTCAAGCTCGAACATGCGCTGGTACTGCTTCACGAGCGCGTTCTTAGGCTCCGTCAAAATCTCACACAGTGCCGACACATCGAGCGGGTCCACCGTCGCGATCACGGGCAACCGCCCAATGAACTCGGGAATCAGCCCGTACTTATGAAGGTCCTCAGGCTGCACCTGTGAGAAGAGCCGGTCGCTGTCACGCTTGCTGGCGACCGTCGCACCAAACCCGATACCGCCCTGCCCCAAGCGCGAGCCGATAATCTCTTCGAGGCCAGAAAACGCGCCCGCGACGATGAACAATACGTTGGTTGTGTCCAGCTGCAGAAACTCTTGATTGGGGTGCTTACGCCCACCTTGAGGGGGGATCGATGCGACCGTGCCCTCAAGTATCTTCAACAGGGCCTGCTGCACGCCCTCACCCGACACGTCACGCGTAATCGAGGGGTTCTCGGCTTTGCGAGTGATCTTATCGATCTCGTCGATGTAGATGATGCCCGTCTCAGCCCGCTGCACATCGAAGTCTGCCGCCTGCAGCAGCTTCAGCAGGATATTCTCTACGTCTTCGCCGACGTAGCCCGCTTCAGTTAGGGCAGTCGCATCTGCTACCGCGAAAGGTACGCCCAGTTGGCGAGCAAGGGACTGCGCGAGGTAGGTCTTGCCACAGCCGGTCGGGCCGATCATCAGAATATTCGACTTCGCGATTTCGACCTGTTCCGCGGCACTCTCAGCGCTCGTCAGGGTCGAAAGCGCACGCACGCGCTTGTAGTGGTTATAAACCGCTACCGCGAGCGACTGTTTGGCCCGCTCCTGACCCACAACATAATCGTCGAGGAAGTCAGAAATCTCGCGGGGCTTATGCAGAGTGAAGTCAGAGGGCTCAGCGGGTTGATTCTCGGTCAGCCGCTCTTCAATAATCTCGTTGCACAGCGCGACACACTCGTCACAGATATAGATCTGCGGGCCGGCTATCAGCTGCTGTACTTGCTTCTGCGACTTACCGCAGAAGGAGCACTTGAGCAGGTCGCTGCTTTCGCCGATCTTCGCCATGCGGAGGCTCCTTTACGCTCAAACGAGAACTACTGAAGACACTAGCGCGCACCGCCGACAAAGCCAGACGGCACGCCGCGGGCCCGGGAGCACGCTCCCGGGCCCATCGACTTATTCTCCCAGAACAGGCTGAGGGTTCTTGCGGCTCGTCAACACCTGGTCGACCAGACCGTACTCGAGAGCCTCCTGGGCGCTGAGAATCTTATCGCGGTCGATATCGGTGTGCACCTGCTCGGGGGTACGCTTCGAGTGCTTCGAAAGCGTCTCCTCGAGCCACTCCCGCATACGCATAATCTCGCGCGCCTGAATCTCGATGTCCGAGGCCTGGCCGTGACCACCCTGCCCGGTCGAAGGCTGGTGGATCAGCACGCGCGCGTTCGGCAGCGCGAGGCGCTTGCCCGGCGTACCACCCGCGAGCAGCACGGCAGCGGCCGAGGCAGCCTGGCCGAGGCACACCGTCTGCACGTGTGGGCGAATGTACTGCATCGTGTCGTAGATCGCCGTCATCGCGGTAAATGACCCACCGGGCGAGTTGATGTACATAGTGATGTCGCGCTCAGGGTCCTGGCTCTCCAGCACGAGCAGCTGTGCCATCACATCGTCGGCCGAGGCGTCGTCCACCTGCACACCGAGGAAGATGATCCGGTCTTCGAAAAGCTTCGCGTAGGGATCCTGGCGCTTGTATCCGTACGCTGTGCGCTCCTCAAACGTGGGCAGCACGTAGCGCGAGCCGGGCATTTGCAGCTGCGAGCCGCCGGAACTTGGCATGTGGTTCATGTTCATAGAATCTTCTGTTCCTGTTCTGACTACTTGCTCGTACCGCCGCCGCCGACGACGTCGGTAGCGGAGTCGCGGATGAAGTCAACGAAACCGTAGGCGAGAGCCTCATCGGCCGTAAACCAACGATCTCGGTCGCCGTCTTCGTTGATCTGCTCGACCGTCTTGCCAGTCTGAGCAGCCGTGATCTGTGCGAGGCGGTTCTTCATCGACGTGATCAGCTGAGCCTGCGTCTGAATATCGCTCGCCGTGCCACCAAAGCCACCGTGGGGCTGGTGCAGCAGAACGCGAGCGTTCGGCGTAATGTAGCGCTTACCCTTGGTGCCTGCCGTCAGCAGGAACTGCCCCATCGAGGCGGCCATGCCGATGCCAACGGTAACAATGTCGTTGGGCACAAATGACATCGTGTCGTAGATCGCCATGCCAGCGGTAATGGAGCCACCGGGCGAGTTGATGTACAGGTAGATATCGGCTTCGGGGTCCTCGGCCGCGAGGAGCAGGATCTTGGCACAGATCTCGTTCGCGTTATCGTCGCGAACCTCTGACCCGAGCCAAATGATCCGGTCCTTGAGCAGTCGTTCAAACACGCTGACCGGTGGTGTCTGTTCAGCCATTCGGCGCTCCATTCGTTGTCGTCTGGTACGAGAGTATCGAGTTCTTCGGGCCGAAACGGGCATGTTCGCCGTCGGCACACACGCCGCTGACGCGAGAATCCCCCGCCCCGATACCGGGGCGAGGGATTCTCGAACTACTGCGGCGTCAAGCAGATGCTTACTCTGCAGCCTTCTCAGCTTCAGCGGCCGCCTTCTTGGCAGCGCGGGTTGCTGCAGCCTTCTTGGCTGCTGCCGAACGAGCGGCCTTCTTCGCGGCCTCCTCGTCTGCTGCAGCATCTGCTGCGGGTGCTTCTTCAGCCGGAGCTTCGGCAGCTGCCTCAGCATCTTCGTCGGCGTCGTCCTCAACGGGATCGTTGTCGACAGCCGTGAACTCGGTCAGATCGACCTTGTTGCCAGCCTGGTCGACTACCTCAGCCTTTGCGAGCGCGATAGCCAGCGCCTTGTTGCGGGTAACCTCGCCGAGGATGACACCCATCTGGTTGCCCTGGCTGATCGCCTGGAGGAACTGGGTGGGCTCCATGCCGTACTGCTGCGCCGACTGGAAAATGTACTGCGACAGTTCGTTCTGCGTCGGGGTCACTTCCTCAGCCTCGACGAGCGCGTCGAGCAGCAGCTGCAGCTGGATCTGCTCTTCAGCCTGCTTACGAACCTCTGCACGGTGCTCGTCGTCCTCGAGACGACCCTCACCCTCAAGGTGACGGTGCACTTCTTCTTCCACGAGCTCCTCAGAGATCGGGATACCGGCCTGCTCGATGAGCGTAGCGGTGAAGAGGTCGCGTGCCTGCTGGCCCTGGGCGAAGACCGACGCACGGCCGGCCTGCTCCTTGAGGCTCTCGCGCAGCTCGTCGATCGTGTCAAACTCGCTTGCGAGCTGTGCGAACTCGTCGTCAGCCTCGGGAAGCTCGCGCTCCTTGACAGCGGTCAGCGTCACAGCAACTTCTGCGTCGCGGCCCTCGTGCTCGCCACCCAGCAGCTGTGACGTGAAGGTCGTCGACTCACCGGCGGTGAGCGTCTCGATGGCCTCATCGGTGCCTGCGAGCAGGTTACCTGCGCCCACCTCGTACGAGATGCCGCTTGCCTGGTCAACTTCTTCGCCGTCGATCGATGCGGTGAGGTCGAGCTCAACGAAGTCGCCGGTCGCTGCGGGGCGATCAACAGTCACGAGAGTGCCGAAGCGCTCGCGCAGCTTGGTCATTTCTGCCTCAACGGCAGCCTCATCGACCTCAGCGTTGTCAACGGTCAGCTTGATGCCGTCGTAGGTGGGCAGAGTGAACTCGGGGCGCACCTCAACCTCGAACACGAGAACGAGCGTGCTCTCGGGATCCTTAGCTTCGATCCACTGCGCAACATCAGCGGTGGGGCGACCCATGGGCTGCTCCCCCGACTCTGCGAGTGCCTGCTGGAAGAAGGTGTCAAGCGAAGCGTTCACGGCTTCCTGGATCACTGCCTCGCGGCCAACGCGCTGATCGATGATCTGGGCGGGAACCTTGCCCTTGCGGAAGCCGGGCACCGAGACCTGCTCGGAGATCGTCTTGTAGGCCTGCTTCAGGTGCGGCTCGAGCTCGTCGAGCGTAACCTCCACGCTCAGCTTGGCGCGGGTCGGGGTGAGCTTCTCAGCAGTCGTCTTCGGCAATTTGGCCTCTCATCGGGTTGAAATCTTGGATTATGCCTGAGTCGGGCCAAATGACCCTGGTCGGGGCGACAGGATTTGAACCTGCGACCTCCCGCTCCCAAAGCGGGCGCTCTAGCCAAGCTGAGCTACGCCCCGAAACCTGTAGGTTTCTGGTGTTGTTGGCACTCGGAAGTGCGCAACCCGAGCAAGTCTAGCCGAAGGAAGACCGTTTGCGCATATCGTGTGCGTCTCGCGTGTGGCGCCAGGCCCCAGGGGCCACAACACGCTGAAGACTCCACCAAATAGGAGCGGCGCTCTGCCGAGAAATACTTGGAGGGGCTGACGGGAATCGAACCCGCATAACCAGTTTGGAAGACTGGGGCTTTACCACTAAGCTACAGCCCCGAACCGCTGATGCGGTCGGGTGGCGCTTGCGCCTCAACGATCATACTGCACATGGAGCGCGAGATTGCACACGGGCAATGCTAACCGCGTGTCGCGTCGCGGTGGGCTGCGGTGTAGCCGGCGTAGCGCTCGGCGTTGAGTCGCACGGTTTCGCGATCACCATGACGCAACTCACGAACGATACGTGCGGGCACCCCAGCTACGAGCGACCCCGGCGGCACGCGCATCCCCTGTGGCACGAGTGCCCCCGCTGCCACGAGGGAGCCGGCTCCGACGACCGCACCGCTGAGCACTGTCGCGTTCATGCCCACCAGGCACCCGTTTTCGATTTGTGCTCCGTGCACGACCGCGCTGTGCCCCACCGAGACGTCGTCACCGATGACCGCGGGGTTGCCCGCTTGAGTGTGCACGACCACACCGTCTTGCAGGTTTGTACGCGCCCCAATGCGCACCGCATCCGAGTCGCCGCGCACCACCGCGTTGTACCAAACGCTGCTGCCTTCGCCGACTTCTACGTCACCGACCACGACCGACCCCGGCGCAAGCCAAACCGTCCCGTGAAGGCGGGGTGATCCGTAGGGCGGCACAGCGATAACAAGTCCGTGCCGATCGCGAGACTCTCCGCTGCTCCCCTGCTCGTCGCTCGCCTGCCCAGCAACTGAGTTCTCCACCATGAGACACCCCTTCTCAAACAATCCTGAACTACGCAGAAAAGCGAAAGGCCCTCACCGAAGTGAGGGCCTTTCTTGTGTTGCTCCCCCGGCTGGGCTCGAACCAGCGACATCCTGATTAACAGTCAAGCGCTCTGCCAACTGAGCTACGGGAGATCATTGCGTTGCAACGAGATTTATATTAGCTCGGGCTCGAAAGCGTTTGCAAATCGAGGGCCCCGCATCACTGATCCCGGGCGAGCCGCCCGCTATTCCTCAGCAATTTCGTCGTACGCGTTAGCCCGCAGCGCCTGCGCAAGCAACTGAACGTAGCCGTGATCGGCGTGCCGAAAGATCTCGTTAATGTCGCCTCGGCCGATGAGCTGGCCCTCCTGTAACACCATCACTTCTGACACGAGCGCTTCGAGCATGCCAATGTCGTGGCTGATGAGCAGCATGGTTGCGCCGGTGCGCTCCCGGTACCACTTCAGCAGGTTGACGATCTTTGGCCTGTTGTTCGCGTCGACCCCCAGCGTTGGTTCGTCTGCGATGAGTAGCTTCGGGTCAAGCATGAGTGCCCGAATGACAGCGATGCGCTGCCGCTGACCCTTCGAGAGCTCGTACGGATACTCCTGCAGCTTCGCGAGCGGCATCGCAACAATGTCCATCATCTCGGCGATCTGCTCGCCCACTGCGTCGCGATCGAAGTTCTTTGCGCGCTCGGTGATGGGTTCCAACAAGATATCGCCCACGTTGAGCTCTGGCGTGAGCGTCGCCCCCGCTTCCTGCGACAGGAATCCGGTGTAGGCCGTGAGCCTCGCACGGTTGCGCCGCCCGAGGCGCTTCATGGGCATGTCAAGCACGGTGGCAGACCCGCCCACCAGTTTGATGCGTGACGATTTATCGCCAGCGTCTTCGGCGCGTCCCGCAAGAAATTTCGCGAGGGTGGATTTGCCCGAACCACTCTCGCCCAGCAGTGCGACGACCTCGCCGCGGCGCACATCGAAACTCAGCCCCTCCAGCGCCTGAAACGCCCTACCGCCCCCGTGGGCCGGGTATGCGAGTGACAGGTCAGAGACGCTAATGCTGGGATCAGCGTCTGGAACCGGGTGTGGCATCTACAATCTCCTTGATCGGTAACAGTCAGCCCTAGGCTACTCGGCGCGCAGCCCGCGACGGGCCGCTTCGAGCGCGACGAGCTGCTCTTGGATGCGTCTGGAGCCCGGGTCCGCCGGGTCTGGGATGCGCTGCAATCTCGCGCGCAGCTCGCGCCCCAGCGACACAAGGTCGCGGTCGAGCAGCGAAATCACTACGTCGCGTGCGTACACAGCGACTTGGTTCGCTCGCCGCTCTGGTATCGGCGCGATCGCCAGCTCCCGGATCAGCCCGTGGTGGGTTTCGGGCGCGGCGTTCAGAACATGCTCGAGCCCGCAATCGCCTGTCGCGGCGAGCGAAGCGCCAATCGCGTCACGCACTACGGCCAGATCCGGATCAAAAACCTGCGCCGTAGCGGCCTGCAGCAGCAGGTCGCTGCCGACGCCGGCGGGCTGCTGCAGCATCGCCATGAGCGCGTCACGTTCGAGCCAGGTCGTGGGCTGCTGGCGCAGCGTCGACATGCTGATGCGGCGGGCGGGGGGCTGGGGGGCCTCGGCCCCGTAGGGGGTCGGCCCGTCGAACTGCGGCTGCTGGTCGAAAGGGTCACGCTGGTCAAATTGGCCGCGCGACGGCCTCTGCCCCGGCCGTGCTGCCCCCTCGGCGCGCCGAATCGCCTGCCCCACCTCAGCGAGCTCGAGCCCCAACATGCGGGCGAGCTCGCGGGCGTAACCCGGCTTCAGCGATGGGTCCTTTATCTCGGCCACGATTGGCGCAGCCTCGCGCAGGGCGAGCGCGCGCCCCTCGACGCTGTTGAGATCGAAACGCGACACGGCCTGCCTGAGCGCGAACTCGAACAGCGGCACCTTTTGGGTGAACAGGTCGCGCACGGCTTCATCGCCGCGCTGCAACCTCAGATCACTCGGGTCAAGACCTTCGGGCGCCACCGCGACGTAGGTTTGCGCGGTGAACCGCTTTTCTTCCGAGAACGCCCGCAGTGCGGCCTTCTGCCCCGCTTCGTCGGGGTCGAACGTGAAAATGACCTCGCCTGCACTGTCGTCGCCCATGATGCGACGCAGCACCGAGATGTGGTCTTTGCCAAACGCGGTGCCACACGTGGCGACCGCCGAGTCAATACCGGCAAGATGGCAAGCCATCACATCGGTGTAGCCCTCGACGATCACTGCTCGTTTGCCACGTGAAATCGCTTTCTTGGCGAGGTCAAGCCCGTACAGCACCTGCGATTTGTGGTAGACCGGCGACTCGGGCGTGTTGAGGTATTTGGGGCCCTGGTCGTCGTCATACAGTTTGCGCGCGCCAAACCCGAGCACCTGACCGCTCGTGTCACGAATCGGCCACACGATGCGGCCACGAAATCTGTCGTACGCGCCGCGGCGCCCCTCGGAGGCGAGCCCCGACTGAATCAGCTCGGGTGCCGTGTACCCCTGCTGCGCCAGCGCGTTCGACATGCCGTCCCAGCCGCGCGGGGCATAGCCCACCCCAAACATTTCGCACGCGGCGGCATCAAACCCCCGCTGCGCGAGAAACTCGCGCGCCGTGAGTGCTTCTTCGCTCGCGAGTTGTGCAACAAAGTAAGTTGCCGCTGCCTGGTTCGCGGCAAGCAGCCTGGCGCGGTTCGGCCCGTCTTCACGGCGCGTTGTACCCTCTTCGTAGGTGAGGGCGTAGTGAATGCGCGCCGCGAGTCGCTCAACCGCCTCGGTGAAGGTGAGGTGGTCGGTGCGCTGCAAGAATGTGATGGCGTCGCCCGACTCACCGCAACCAAAGCAGTGATAATAACCAGCCGCCGGGCGCACGTGAAAACTGGGGCTGCGCTCGTCATGAAACGGGCAGAGCCCCTTCATCGAGTCAACGCCCGCGTTCTTGAGCGTCACGTGATCGCCCACGAGATCGGCGAGGTTTACGCGACGCTTCACCTCTTCAATGTCGCTCGCGCGAATCCGTCCCGCCATAGCGCTCTAGTCTAGTCGCTGCACGATTTCTTTGAGACCAGCCGGCGTAGTGACGCCGCTACCTCTGGTCAGAAATCGCTGCGCGATTTCTTTTAGACCAGCGGTACCTGACAGAGCCGCTGGTACCAGGCGATCGCCGACTGGTCGGTGAGCGACGCCACCTGGTCGACGATCGCGCGCCGCGCGGTGCCCTCGGTCGTGGCGGCCCTAAAGTCTGCGGCGTAAGCGGGCTCAAGCTCCGTGGGCCCAGCTTCCCACAGCGTGTGCATCAGCTCAATAAGCAGGGTGCGCTGTCTGCGATAGGTGGGCTGCCTGCGCCCCGCCTGCATCACAAACGCTGCGACAATGCCTTTGAGCACCGCAATCTCTGCCTGCACCTCGCGCGGTACCACGACGTCGCCGCCGTAGCGCGCAAGCGGGCCCTGAGTGTGGGCGAGCGTCGCGCGAATGGATTCCCTGGCGAACCTGCCGATCATGTCGCTCGTAAAGTTTTTGAGCTGCGCTTGGTGCCTGCGCGAACCATCCCAGCCGCGCAGCCAGGTCTCGCTACTCGACATCCGGTCAAACGCGGCCCCGAGTTCGTCGCTCGTGAACTCTTCACCTGCCCATGCCGCGACGGCCCGAATCAGCGCAGCGTGGCCTGAGCGCGCCGTGAGTATCTCGGGATCAATATGCTCGCTCACGATGGCATCTTCGAAGTCGTGCACCGAGTAGGCAATGTCGTCTGACAGGTCCATGACCTGCGCTTCTGCGCACTTGTGCCGTTCGGGCGCCCCCGCCCGCAGCCACGTGAAGACTTCGGTGTCTTCGGTGAGGTAGCCAAACTTCATACTTCCCGGGGCTGCGTCTTGGAGCGCCCAGGGATACTTGCAGCTCGCGTCAAGCGTTGCACGCGTCAGGTTCAACCCGACACTTTCGCCCACCTCGCTGAATCGCTTTGGTTCGAGGCGCGTCAAAATGCGCAGCGTTTGCGCGTTACCCTCGAATCCGCCGAAGCCTGACGCCCATTCGTTGAGCGCTTTCTCACCGTTGTGCCCAAAGGGCGGGTGGCCGAGGTCGTGCGCAAGGCACGCAGTGTCAACCACGTCTTGTGACAGCCCCAGCGACGCTGCCAGTTCGCGGCCAATCTGGGCAACCTCAAGCGAGTGGGTGAGCCTATTGCGCGCAAAGTCGATGCCGCTCGTGGGGCTGAGCACCTGAGTCTTGGCAGCGAGGCGCCGCCACCCACTCGAGTGCAGCACACGCGCTCGGTCTCGCGCAAAATCACTGCGTGCCCCGCTGTGCGTCTCGGGCGAGAAGCGCTCGGCGTCTGCGGCGGTATACCCGTCGGGCAGTGGCGAGCTAGCCACCGTCAACCCCCAGCCCGGCGACCTCTGCTTCGGCGAGGGCGGCGCGGTCAATATTGTCACTCGTGCGGCTGTCGAGCCAGCCATCGGGCAGGTGCACCCGCTTGGGGCTCCCCGCGCGGCCACGCTGCCCCTCTGCACCAATACCGGGGTAGGGCATGTCGGCGTCCATCGTGGCGAAAATGTCGTCCATCTGCGCGAGCGACTCGACCGTGGCGAGCGAGCGGCGCAGGTCGCCGCCCAGCCCGTAACCCTTGAAATACCAGGCGACGTGTTTACGAATATCGCGGCACGCCCAGTCTTCTTCGCCGTCGAAGAATTCGGTGAGCAGCTCGGTGTGACGACGCATCGTTTGCATCACAAAGCCGAGCGGTGGCTTAGCGATGGTGCGCGCTGCTTCCTCGGCCGTGATCTCACCGTACTCTGCACGAAACGCTGCCGTGAGGTCGCCAAACAGCCACGGGCGCCCCAGGCAGCCACGGCCCACGACCACTCCGTCGCAGCCGGTCTCGCGCACCATACGCACAGCGTCTTCGGCCGACCAGATGTCACCGTTGCCGAGAATGGGTACGCTCGTGATCGTCTCTTTGAGCGTCGCGATCGAGCTCCAGTCTGCGTGCCCCGAGTAGTGCTGGTTCGCAGTGCGGCCGTGCAGCGCGATTGCGGCGACCCCCGCCTGCTCGGCGGCGCGCGCCGCGTCGAGGTAAGTCATATGGTCTTCGTCGATGCCCTTGCGCATCTTAATCGTGAGCGGCACGTCGCCTGCCGCCTGCACCGCGCCCTCGACGATCGCGCGAAACAGATCCTGTTTCCAGGGCAGTGCCGACCCGCCGCCCTTGCGCGTCACCTTGGGTACCGGGCAACCGAAGTTCAGATCGATGTGGTCTGCGAGATCTTGATCAACCAAAAACCGCACAGCCTCAGACACGGTCTTCGGGTCGACACCGTACAACTGAATCGACCGGGGCGTCTCGCTCTCATGATGTTTGATGAGCCGCAGTGACGCTGGCGTGCGTTCAACGAGCGCGCGACTCGTGATCATCTCGCTGACGTAGAGGCCCGCGCCGTGCTCGCGGCACAGCCGCCGAAACGCGGTGTTCGTAATGCCGGCCATGGGGGCGAGCACCACGGGCACCTCGAGCTCGAGGTTGCCGATGCGCAGTCGCTGGGCGGTCGCTGGGTTCTGCGGAAGCGTGAGAGAAGACATCACCGGCCATTCTCTCACGCTGAGGCGGGTTTCTCCCCTGGCGCGTCGATGGCGCCGCCAAAGCGCCTGTCTCGGTCATGATAAATCTGTATCGCGCGCCACAGCTCGGCCCGCCCGAAGTCGGGCCACAGGGTGTCAAGAAACACCATCTCGGCGTACGCCGACTGCCAGAGCATGAAGTTTGAGGTGCGCTGCTCGCCCGAGCTGCGCAAGAACAGGTCGACGTCGGGCAGTTCGGGCACGTACAGGTGGCGCTCAATTGTGCGCTCAGTGATGCCTTTGGGGGTGAGCCTCCCCGCCTCAATCTCAGCCGCGATCGACCGCACCGCGTCGGTAAGTTCGTTACGACCGCCATAGTTCACGCACATCGTGAGCGTCAGGCCCGTGTTGTGCGCCGTCTCACGCTCAGATGCTCGCAGCTCATTGATCACCGATCCCCACAGCTTCGGCCGGCGCCCCGCCCACCGCATGCGTACGTTCCAAGCATCAAGCTGCGCGCGCCGCCTGCGCAGCACGTCACGGTTGAATCCCATTAGAAACCGCACCTCGTCGGGTGAGCGCCGCCAGTTCTCGGTCGAGAATGCGTACACGCTCAGGTGCGTAACGCCAGCCTGGATCGCGCCCGCCACCACATCGAGCAGGGCCTGCTCGCCCATGCGGTGCCCCTCGACGCGCGGCAGCCCCCGCTTGTTCGCCCACCGCCCGTTGCCGTCCATGACGATCGCGACATGCTTGGGGGCTGCGCCGCGAAACGCGGGCGGCTGCTCGCCCGTCCAGTCGACGGGCACAAGGGTCTGGGGAGCTACGGGCATGCTTCAAAGTCTAGGCCGTGTTCATGCTCCGGATCACCGACGCGCCACTCCCAGCGACCGCAGCCCCCGCTCCAGATGCCACTGGGCATAGGCCGCGGCAATGCCGGCGGCCTGATCGCGCTGCCGCGCGGTCGCCGCCACGGCGGTCTCCCAGTCGCCCGCGAGGAGCGCTCTGAGCAGCACGATGCTTTCAGGATCAAGTCTTGGCAACCCCGGCATGCGGCATTCCTCGCACAGCACCCCTCCCGCCTGCACTGACACGAGCGTGTGGGGCGCGGGCGCCCCACAGCGCACACAGTCGTCAAACCCGGGGGTCCAGCCAGCGGCCGACATCGCACGCAAGAGGTAGCCGTCCCGTACGAGATCCGGCGCAATTTTGCCCGCAGCGAGCGTGCGCAGCGCGCCGATCAGCAGGGCGTAGAGCGGCAGCGATACGCCGCCCTCCCCCAGCCGCTCAGCCGTCTCGACAATCGCACTGCCCGCGCGGTATCGGTCGTAGTCGGCGCTGATCGCCGCACCGTACGCGCCGAGTGTCTCGGCCTGCGTCACACTGTCGAGGCTGCGCCCCTCGTAGCACTGCAGGTCCACGACCATGAACGGTTCGAGACGGGCCCCAAACTTCGAGGTGGTGCGACGCACCCCCTTCGCTACGACGCGCAGCACGCCACGGCTGCGCGTAAACAGCGTGACGATACGGTCGGCTTCGCCGAGCTTGTGCGTGCGCAAGACGACGCCTTCTTCGCGATAGAGGGGCACAGAGCAAGTATCTCGTACGCCGCTGGGCGATGCGGGAGAGCCAGCCGCCACGCGCGGCGCCACCATCACGAGTTCGGTTCAGCCAGATACGGGAAAATAGGGGTGTGCTCGATGAGACTTTCGTTATTCCCCTCCCCATCGACCTCACCGCCGCCGCGGTGGGTGCCCTGCAGGGCGCTATGTTTGCCGCGGGTTTTAAACGCATCGATCTGCTCGGTGTCGCCATGATCGGCATTTTCACGGGCATGGGCGGCGGGTTCTTGCGCGATATTTTGCTGGGGGTCAGCCCAGCCGCGTTCTCGAACAACCTCTACATCATCGTGGGCACCCTCGCTTCGCTCGCCGGCATGCTGCTCGCGCGCGGGCTCGCCCGCGTCGACCCGATCATTACGGTGTTCGACGCGATCAGCATCGGCATATTTGGTGCGCTCGGCACTACCAAGGCTCTCGCCTACGGCCTGCCCGTCGTGCCCGCGCTATTCATTGGCACCATCGCCGCCGTGGGGGGCGGGTTCCTGCGAGACCTTATGCTCAATATTCCGATCGCGCTGATGCATGTCGGATCGCTGTACGCCGTCGCGAGCCTCGCCGGGGTGGGTGTGCTCGTCGTGCTGCTTACGTTTGGGGTGCCCGTGATGATCGCGGGGGTCGTGTGCATCATCGTCACGACCGTGCTGCGGCTGCTCGCGGTGCGCTTCGGCTGGAGCCTCCCCGAACAGCGGGCGCTCGACCGCATTCAGCTGCGCCGCCAACGCCAGGTCGAGCGCGCCGTCGAAGAGGCACTCGCGACCGGAGCCATCACGCTGCCGCAGATGCCGCAGATGCCGCAGCAGTCGGAGCGCCCCGACGGGCGCACCGACGGGCGCACCGACGGGCGCACCGAGGAGCGCCCCTAAAAGCTGAGCGCCGCCCCGATCCGGCCCAAGAACGGGATGGCAGGGTCGCCGAGATCGCCGCCGCCAGCGGCCCTTACCCTCGCGGGCCGCGTTTTGCGCCCGCGCGCTGCTCAGCTTCGCGCCAGGCGCGCTGGGCGGGTGTCTCCCCTCGCGGCGGTGCACCCAGACCCTCTCGATCCGGAGCGCCACCTCGGCCCAGGTGCCACGCGTGCGTGATCGCGAGCGCGAGCGCGTCGGCCGCGTCGGCCGGGCGCGGCGGCGCGGCGAGCCCGAGCAGGCGCGTCACCATGGTCGTGACCTGCGCTTTCTCGGCACTGCCATAGCCGGTGACCTGGGCTTTCACCTCGTTGGGGGTGTACATCGCAACCGGTATGTCGCGCTGCTCGGCAAGGTACATGATGATGCCACTAATCTGCGCAACCCCCATCACGCTGGGCAGGTTCTGCTGCGCGAAGACGCGTTCGAGCGCGATCGCGTCGGGCTTCTCGCCGTCGAGGATGCGTGCGATGCCAGACCCCAGCAGGTGGAGCCTGCGCGGCAGGCTCTCGGTTGCGGCGCTCTGCAGCACCTCGACGTGCTCGAACACGACTTTGCGGCCCACTCCAGATGAGACGATCCCGACCCCACAACGCGTGAGGCCGGGATCGATTCCAATAACGCGCACGTTACTCGTCGTTCGCCAGCTCCTCCTGCACCGAAGCAGGCAGGTCGAAGTTTGAGAACACGTTCTGCACGTCATCGCTGTCTTCGAGCGCATCGATGACACGGAACACCTTGCGGGCCGTGTCTGCGTCGATCTCGACCTTCATGCTCGGCACAAACTCGGCGTCGGCCGAGTCGTAGTCGATGCCCGCCGCGACGAGCGCGTCGCGTGCAGCGCCAAGGTCAGTTGCCTCGGTGATGATCTCGAAGGCTTCGCCGTTGGGGGTCTGTGCGACCTCTTCTGCGCCAGCTTCGAGTACCGCCATCATGACGTCATCTTCGGTCGTGCCCTCCGCCGGCACGGTGATGACACCCTTGCGCGCAAAGTTGTAGGCGACGCTGCCGGGGTCTGCGAGCGTTGCACCGTTGCGGCTGAGCGCTGTGCGCACTTCAGCGGCCGCGCGGTTCTTGTTGTCGGTCAGACACTCGACCATGAGTGCAACGCCGTTGGGGCCGTACGCTTCGTACATGATCGTGATGTATTCGACAGCCTCGCCATCGAGACCCGCACCGCGCTTGATCGCGCGATCGATGTTGTCGCCGGGCACCGAGTTCTTCTTCGCCTTGTGCACGGCTTCAGACAGCGCCGGGTTACCCGCGAGATCAGGCCCGCCGATGCGCGCTGCCACCTCGATCACCTTGATGTACTTCGCAAACGCCTTCGCGCGACGCGAATCAAGGATTGCCTTCTTATGCTTAGTGGTTGCCCACTTGGAGTGTCCTGCCACTGGAGCTCCTCTTTCTTCAGTTCAAACGTATGGATATCAGTCTAGGGCGCAGTGCTGCTGCAGTGCCGCAGGGCGGCACTGCAGCTTGGCGGCGGGTGACGCCTCGCCCCGCGTGGCCAGCGAGTTAGGGCGTCGGCCACGCGGCCGCCATCGCTTCGCGCACATCACCGAGAAGCTGTGGCAGTGCCTTCGTCTTCGCGATGATGGGAAAGAAGTTTGAGTCGTTCTGCCACCGCGGCACGACGTGCTGATGCAGGTGCGCCGCAATACCGGCGCCCGCAATCTCACCCTGATTCATGCCTAGATTGAAACCGGCGCACCCAAGCACCTCTCGCGCCACCCGCATGGCGGTCTGGGTGAGGGCGCCAATCTCGGCGACCTCTTCGGGTGTCGCCTCGTCGTACTGCGAGATGTGCCGGTAGGGGCACACGAGCATGTGACCGTTGTTGTACGGAAACAGGTTGAGCAACACATACGCGTGCTCACCGCGGGCGACGATCAGAGCGTCTCGGTCGTCGCGCTGCGGGGCCGCACAGAACGGGCAGTCAGTGTGGTCTGGCTGGTGTGTATCTTTCACGTACACGAGACGGTGCGGCACCCACAGGCGCTGCATGTCGTCGGGGGTGCCGACCGCCCCGCTCTGGGCATACTCTTCAGTGCGGGGCAGACCGGTGTCGCCGTTATGCTGCATGCGTGTCTCGACTACTCAGCCCAGGCCGTTGAGACCTGTTCGTGGCTCGCAATCGCTGCCGTGATACGCGCAATTGCGTCTGCGACGGGCACACCGTTCAGCTGCGTGCCATCACGGAAACGGAAGCTGACGGCGCCCGCGGCCCGGTCTTCTTCGCCCGCGATGAGCTGGAACGGCACCTTAGCCTTGGTGTGATTGCGAATCTTCTTGGGCATACGGTCGTCGGAGTGATCAACCTCAGCGCGCACGCCCTGAGCACGCAGCTGTGCGATGACGCCGTCGAGATATTCACCGTACTGCTCAGCAACGGGAATACCCACCACCTGCACGGGCGACAGCCACACAGGGAACGCGCCGGCGTAGTGCTCAAGCAAGATCGCAAAGAACCGCTCAACCGAACCGAGCAGCGCGCGGTGGATCATGACGGGCTGTTTGCGCGTGCCGTCTGCTGCCGCGTAGTCGAGTTCAAACAGTGCGGGCTGGTTGAAGTCGAGCTGCACCGTCGACAGCTGCCAGGTACGACCGATGGCGTCGCGCGCCTGCACCGAGATCTTGGGGCCGTAGAATGCGGCGCCGCCCGGGTCTGCGACGAGCTCGAGGCCCGACTCTTCGCCCACCTCACGCAGGGTTTGCTCTGCGTCAGCCCACTGCTCTTCGGTGCCCACCGACTTCTCGGGGTCACGTGTTGAGAGCTCAAGGTAGAAGTCGTTGAGACCGTATGCACGAAGCGTGTCAAACACGAAGTTGAGCTGGCGCTTGATCTCGTCCTTGACCTGCTCATCTGTGACGTAAATGTGCGCGTCATCCTGAGTCAGGCCGCGCACGCGCGTGAGACCCGAGAGCGTACCGCTCTTCTCGTAGCGGTATACCGTACCGAATTCGGCGAGCCGCAGCGGCAGCTCACGGTAGCTGCGCGAGCGTGCTCGGTAGATCAGGTTGTGGAACGGGCAGTTCATGGGCTTCAGGTAGTAGTCCTGGCCCGGCTTAATCGTTTCGCCCGTCTCGTCGTCAACGACCGAGTCGAGGTGCATGGCCGGAAACATGCCGTCCTTGTACCAGGCCAGGTGCTGGCTGGTCTCGAACAGCGTGCCCTTCGTAATGTGCGGGCTGTTGACGACCTCGTAGCCGTGCTTCAGCAGCTCAGAGCGCATGAAGGTCTCGATCTCATGGCGAATGATGCCACCCTTGGGGTGGAATACCGCAAGGCCAGAGCCGATCTCGTCGGGAAAGCTGAACAGGTCGAGTTCGACACCCAGTTTGCGGTGGTCTCGCTTCGCCGCTTCTTCGAGGCGCGTCTGGTAGGCACGCAGCTCGTCCTTGGTCGCCCAGGCGGTGCCGTAAATGCGCTGCAACATGGGGTTTTTTTCGCTGCCGCGCCAGTAGGCGCCCGCCGAGCGCATCAGCGCCCAACCGTTACCGATCATGCGGGTCGAGGGCACGTGCGGGCCGCGGCACAGGTCGCTCCAGCACACCTCCCCCGTCTTCGGGTCGACGTTGTCGTAGATCGTGAGCTCGGCGCCGCCGACCTCGACGCTCTCGTTGTCGTCGCCCGTCGCGCCGCCCTTGAGTCCAATCAGTTCAAGCTTGTAGGGCTCTGCTGCAAGCTCTGCACGCGCCTCTTCTTCGGTCACCACACGGCGCACGAAGCGCTGGCCCTGCTTAATGATCTTCTGCATCTCTTTTTCGAGAGCCTTGAGATCTTCGGGCGTAAACGCAGCCTGGGGGTCGAAGTCGTAGTAGAAGCCGTCGGTGATGGGCGGGCCGATGCCGAGCTTCGTCTCTGGGTTGACCCGTTGCACAGCCTGTGCGAGCACGTGCGCCGCCGAGTGGCGCAGAATACTCAGACCATCTTCGGAGTCGATGTGCACCGGTTCGACCGTCTGCGTGTCTGTGACCGTTGCGGCGAGATCTTTCAACTCACCGTCGACGCGCATGGCGACGATCGAGCGATCGGTGAACAGGGAGAAGCCATCGGCCACAGGGGCACACTCCTTATAAGGTCGGGTACGAACTCATCGATTCTATCGGGAACCGCTGCGCGTTTCAGCGAGCGTCGCTGGCAGGCGCTATTTGCGGCCGCCTATGACTTCGTGGGCACGCGCACTTCAAGGTTTGTGCCGCCGTTTTTTGCGCTAACGCGCCTGAGCTGCACGAGCCCGAGCGCTTCTATGAGTTCACTCAGTTTCCCGTAGCCCCAATTTCTTGGATCAAAGTCGGGAGCTTGCTTACGCATGTTCGATCCCACTGCTGAAAGCCCGGCCCAACCATTGCCGTCTGCGCCGGCCGCGATGCTCGTACGCACCATCCTGACGAGTTTGGTGTCCATCCGCAGCTGGTTTGTCGGCGTCTTAACCGGCACGTTGAGTTGGGGAGTTACCGTGCCGGGTATCGATGACAACTCAGCGCCTTCCTTCGGGGCGGCAGGTGCTGTCACGGATGAAGCGCCCGAGGCAATTTCGGTCACGTCGAGTACATCGAGGTACGTGAACGCATCACACGCGTTCACAAACGGTTTGGGCGTGGTGCGAGCACCAAAGCCGTATACCTGGGCACCCGATTCACGCAGCCTGGCTGCAAGCCTGGTGAAGTCGCTATCTGACGAGATGATCGCAAACGCGTCGAGTTGATTCTGATGCAACAGATCCATCGCGTCGATAATGAGTGCGCTGTCAGTGGAGTTCTTGCCCGCGGTGTAAGCAAACTGCTGCATCGGTTGGATCGAGTGTTCGTTTGCCGCTTCCTTCCAACCGCGCAGGTTGTCACTCGTCCAGTCCCCGTACATCCTGCGCACCGAAGTGATGCCATATCGCGTCAGCTCAATCAGAACCGCCGCAATGTGACTGACGCTTACGTTGTCTGCATCGATGAGTAAGGCGATCCGCGCTGAGGCCTGGGACATGCCCGCAAGTATGGCACACCGGGCAAATTTAGCCCGGCTCGCGTCGCAGGCGCCGCTTCTGCACGGCCCTAATTTCCACGAGCGCCCGTTCGAACACGTCTCGCGGCACAACGTGCGCCTCGCGACGTATGCCCAAATTATTGATGCGCAAGATGCGCTCGGGCGCCAGAAAGCTTTCTCTCCCCGATCGATCCCAAGCGCCAGATCCGAGCGACACGTATCCTCGATGTTCCTTGGTACTGAGGTAGCAGCCTGCGGTGTGTGCGCCATCGATGCGAGCAATGATGAGCACGGGCCGATCTTTGCCCTCACCGTTATTCTCGGCGTAGGGCACCCACGTCCACACCACCTCCCCCGGATCCGCCAGCCCATTCGGGGCCGGCGCATACCTCGGCTGCAATCCCTCGATCTCCGCCATCGTCAGGTCTCGGGTCGCCTGCGGGCCGTAACGCCCGGGTTCTGGCGCGAAGAGTTCGCGCTCGCCTTCGCCGCGTGTCGAGCGCGGCTTTCTCGCTCCGGATCGCCCCCGCCCACTGCGACGTCGCAGCGGGCGGGTGATCAACCACAGCAGCAGCATTGCGACGAGCACCCAGGCCCACACTGGCACCTCGGGCAGTGCCACCTCAAACATTCCCAGTAGCTCATCAATGCGCTCGAGCGCTTCAGAGTCCCCCATGAAGCCTTAGGGTAATGCATCTCGCGTCCACGAAACGGGGCGACAGACGCAAAGAGCCCCAACCGAAGCTGGGGCTCTCATCTGTGCGCGATACTGGGATCGAACCAGTAATATCACACAAATGCACTCCTCAAGTATCTGCAAAAATGGCATAAAAATGCGGAACATGGGGCACCACTCAGCAAACCGAGCCCGCCTGAGATAGCCTGAAAAGGCACTAACGACCCCACGCTGACCCCACGGAGGCATTATGTCCGGCAAATCACGCAAACGTCCTCGCGGATTTGGCGAAGTATCAAAGCTCCCGAGCGGGAACTACCGAGCCCGGTTTGTGGTGAACGGTGAACGGTTCTCTGCACCCCACACTTTCCCGACGGCGGCAGCCGCCGATGCGTGGCTTGCACGGACCCACGCGGATGTGGCGGGCGAGACATGGGAGCGCCCTGAGGTTGTGGCCGCTAAGCAGGCCGCCGAAGCAAGAGCTGAGGCCCGCAAACGGGTGCCCCTGTCTGAATACGCGGTGACGTGGATCGCGCACCGCACAAACAGCCGTGGCGAGCCCCTGGCACGTCGCACAGTGGACGAGTACGAGCGAATGCTGCGTGCGCCTGGCACGAAGCACACAGACGATCCAGGCGGCCCTCTCGGGCCTCTGGTGAACGAACCCCTAATTGGGATCACTGAGGAGGTCGTACGCGAGTGGCATGCCGAACTCATCGCAAGCGGCACGAAGACACAAGCCTCGCGCTCATACGACCTGTTGAAGTCCATCATGAAAACTGCCGTCAATGACGGCATCATCGACAGGAACCCGTGCCAGGTCACGGGCGGCTCCACGACCTCAACAGGTCAGGAAGTCATCCCGCCGACTGACGCTCAGCTCCAGCGCCTTCTTGAAGTGATCGATCAGCGCTACGCAGCGCTCGTTGCACTCGGTGCTGATGGCGGCCTGAACTGGGCCGAAGCGACCGAACTGCGCGCCCACGACGTGCAGGTCGAGCTCGACGAAGTGGGCACTGTCGATGCTGTGCGCATCCGCATTGAGCGCCAGGTGATCTACACAAAGAAAGACGGACATGACGTTGCCGGGGTGAAGGCTCTAGCGCGAAAACGCACCGTGTCAATCTTCGGCGGAGGCGCGGGCCTCATCGCCAAACAGGTCGCCGGAAAATCCGGAGACGACCTGCTGTTCACCAACACCGCCGGTACGACCTGGCTGTCCCAATCAGCGTTCTGGAGGCACTGGAACAAAGCGAGAATCGCGGCAGGCTGCCCACACACGACCTTCCACGCGCTGCGGCATTACGCCGGCACTCGCTACGCGCAGAGCGGTGCAACCCCCAAAGAGACGATGCAGCGGCTCGGACACGCTTCCATGAAGGCCGCAATGCGTTACCAGCACGCAGGCAACCGAGATGAAGAACTCGCGCGTCGAGTTGCGCGCTGATCCGTACTTCTTCACCGAGGACTCGGTTTGCATCTCGGCGATGACTCACCGCTTTTCCCCAATGTGCTTGCGATACCCGTCGAGCACCGCATGAGTTCAACTTTGTGGCTAGTCTGTGACTAAATCATCGATGGCCTTATTTGCTTTTGAAGAAGCAATCGCAAAGCAGATGAGAAGCCAAACGCACCCAATCAGCACTGGGACTAGAACCAAATCTCGCGGCGTGAAGAGAACTGCGACACCTGCGATCAGAAGTCCATAAGCAGCTAAAGAAAACCAGCGCGCACCAGCTTTATGGCCTACCTCCCAAGCTTCGTCTGAGGAAACGGTCTTCGTAGTACGGATACCTACCCAAAAATTCTTCTTCAGTGTTCCCGTCGAAGACTTGTACGCAATCCACAAAACCACCGGACAAGCGATTAGAAGCGGGATTGCAGAAATAACTGAAAGTAAAATATCCATTACATGAGCCTATCTAAGCGCTCTTTGGCTTACCGAATTCAGAAGATACTCTGATGAATAAGAAATCAAGCTCACCACTTCCCGAGCTGACGATCGCCGCCACGAGGCTGCTTCACCGAAGACTTAACTTGCATCTCGGAGATGACTCGCTGTTTTTCTTCGACGTGCTTGCGATACCCGTCGAGCACTGTGCTGCCGTCTGAGCGCTTGAGCCCGCTCATGTAGTGCTCGGCGTACGCCGGAGCCTCCGCGAGCCCTGTGTGCAGCTTGAGCGCGTCAATAAGGGTCTGTCGTGTGCGGTCAACGAAGAACTTTGCTTCGGCCTCGGCGGTAGCCGTGATTTTCGCAGCTTCGTCTTCGGCTTCGCGCCTACGACGCTCAGCATCGCGGCGCTGCTGCTCGCGCACCCGCTTGAGCTTCTCGACCTCCGCCTCAGAATTGCCGATCTCGGCGCGCAGCTCAGTGAGGTGTCGTTCCTGGGCGGCGATCTCGCGGCGTGTTGCTTCGGCAGCGACGGCAAGGTCGTCGGCTTCGTCTTCGCGCGCGCTCAGGGCCGTTTCCCGTCGGCTGAGGCCCGCTTCTCGCTTCTTGAGACCCGCTTCGCGGGCATCGAGCTCGGCGGCGGCGCTGTTGACGGCGGCGGTCACTTCGCGGGCGCTGCGCTTGGACTCTGCTTCCGCTGCTCGCAGTGCGTCTTCTGCGATGATCCTGTCGTTGTCGGCTTGGGCGGCTTCGAGCTTGCCCAGGTTGCTCCCTTCGCGTTCCCGGTCAATGTCGAGCTCGACGGGCCAGCCGTGAGCGGCCATGCGCGCACGCATCTGTCCTTGAGCGGACTGGAGCTTGTACTCGCCTGTCGTTGTCTTGCCGTCGAGCACGTTCAGTTTGTCGCGCTTCTTGCCGATACGTTCGCCGTCGAGCTTCGCGAGGTCGGCGGCGGTGATCTCGTCGTAGGGTTTCCCGGCAAGGCGGGCGAGGTCGGCGGCTTCATCGGCAGAAAACTCGAGCCCTGGCGGGTCACCGATTTGCCGGTAACGCTTACCGAGGCGCACGACTCCCGGCTCGTAGGTAACATCGCGATGACTGTGCCAGACACGCGAGGCTTCGGTGCGCAAGCATCCTGGCTTCCGTGCCTGATTCTTCGCGTTCGGGTCGTGCGCGTAGTTGTCGAAGATGAGCTGCATGTGGGGCCGAGATTCGCCGTACTGGTCGCTGCGGAGGTGCAGCGCGTCGCGGCTAGAGATGCGCCCAATCTCAACGAGCGTGTTGAGGGCGTCATCGAAATAGCGACGCGCCTCGTCAATATCGCGCGGGATCAAACGCGGCTTCGTCAGCGGCTCCCCGGTGACTCGGCTGATCACCTGCTCACCCTCGTCGTCGACGACGTACGAGACGTGATCCGGGTCTTCGACGCAGAGCGTTTCGGGGAGATGCACCACTAATTCGCTCAGCTCAACATCGTTGGGCCCTTGTTTTCGAAAGAGCCGTGCGTTTCGTGACCTGAGGTAATCTTCGCATTCGTCGAAGCTCTCAAGCGGCTTCATTCCGCCTGCGCCGTCGTTCACGAAATTCTCGTTCAGCTGATCCTGCGACAAGATGATATTCGGGGGGGCAGAGGGGGCATTCACGAACCCACGCTGACCCCACGCGGCGCGACTCCACGGCCCTAGAATCGAGTAGGTGGGTCGGGTCTCCCGACCCACCTCTCACACCACCGTGCATGCGGGCCCGCACACGGCGGTTCGCTAGGTCGTTCGGTAACGTCCCCAAGCCACATGAAAGAACACCACACCCTGCGCCCGCCAATACTCATTCGGCAACGCACGCGTCAACACCGGTGACCCAGCAACCCGCCAATACGCGCGGCTCCCGTTCCCCCACTGATACGCCTGATGCGCTGGGATCCCCAAGCGGGAGAGCATCCGCACCCGCGTACGCGGCAACTTCCACTCTTTCCATCTAATCTGTCGAAGCCTACGACGAAACCACTCATCAACATCGCTGAACCGGCGCGGGGTGTCCGCATACCTGAAATAGGCCATCCACCCCCGCACATACCGATTCAACACACTAATGCGATAGTCCATCGCAATACTCCGCCTGCGCGAGGTCAACTCACGGACACGCATCTTCATGCGCTGCCACGCCTTCGGCGCAACCCGGAGCCTCACCCCGCCCTTCGCGAAGTAGAACCCATACCCGAGCAAAGTCGCCCGCGACGCTGGTTCAATCTTCGACTTCGTCTGGTTCACCCGTAACCGCAGACCCCCTTCAAGCACTCGAGTAGCCTGAACAAGCACCCGCTGTGCTGCCCGCTTCGATCTCACAAACACCCGAATATCGTCGGCATACCGCACAAACCGGACGCCACGTCTCCAGAACTCTTGATCGTAATCATCCAAGAAAATGTTCGACAGTAACGGCGATAACGGAGACCCCTGCGGAGTCCCTTCACGCACTTCCCGTCGCACACCCCCGTCCATGATCCCGGCCTCAAGATATGCCCGTATCAACCGAAGCAGACGGCGATCTTCCACTTTCCGCGCCACCCGAGCCATGAGCATGTCATGATTCACCCGGTCAAAGAACGCATCCAAATCAACCTCGACCACCCACCTATTAGCCCTCACGGACAGCCCACTGAGCTGCCTTGATGGCCTGATGGGCGCTCTTACCCGGCCTGAACCCGTAACTCACCGGCACAAACCCCGGATCAAACACCGGCGTCAATACCTGCGCGATGGCCTGCTGAATCATCCGATCCAGCACAGACGGCACCCCCAACAACCGCTCCCCACCATCGGGCTTAGGAATAGCCACCCGACGAACCGGCAACGGCCTATAGGCGCCAGATTCGAGCTGCTCCCTGACGCTTGCCCAGTGCACCATCAGCCACGAACGAAGCTCGCCCGCCTGCATCCCGTCCACTCCGGCAGCACCACGGTTCCGCTCGACCCGTTCCAACGCGGCAGCGAAATTCTCCGCAGAAAACAATTTCTCCCACAGGCTCATCTGCTGCCCCTGACTATCTGTCCAGTAGCCGCCGAAGTATCGCTCCACCCAGCACGCGCAAGGACTACCTGTCCAGGATCTACGCACTGCCCCGCGTCACACGGGCGATCGGTGTTCCACACGACCCTCACGAGAACTACTTTCCTTACCAGTCAATTCCTAGCGTTCAGCCCTTCCCGACCATGTTGCTTTCCCGTCGGTACTATGGCGTCTGCTGACTCCTGCCCCATCAGTCCCACCCTTAAAGCAGAACCGCTGCACCCAAAACGGATGCCGCACTGGGGCAGGCCTCCCCGGATAAGAACATTCACTTTCCCCTGACCGCCGCCGCATTTACACACAAGCCGTTCAATGGTGGAACGGGCTTCGACATCTGTTGCTGCCTTACCCCGACCTGCATGCCTGATGCGATTCGTGTTCCTCGGTGCCAGGATTTGCCGCCAGCTTCCTTCCCACCCCACCTCACGATGACGCAGTTGCTCTTGGCTAGGAGTTACACCACCTTCTCCTCCAGAGGACTTCCACCTCCAAGCGAATGCCCATGCCGGGCGTACAACAAGAAAACCCCCGGTCAGACCGGGGGTTTTGTCGTGCGCGATACTGGGATCGAACCAGTGACCCCTTCCGTGTCAGGGAAGTGCGCTACCGCTGCGCCAATCGCGCCTATACAGGCTATTCAGTTGTAGAGAGGTGGCGACGGGATTCGAACCCGTGTATACGGCTTTGCAGGCCGCTGCCTCGCCTCTCGGCCACGCCACCTAAGTGGTTGCCCACGAAGTGTACATGATTTCTCACACACACCAGAGCGGATGACGAGATTCGAACTCGCGACCCCAACCTTGGCAAGGTTGTGCGCTACCAGCTGCGCCACATCCGCACGTCAGACCCGCTTACGTTTCCGTGTTGCGGCGACGTAGATAACTATAGGACGGTCTCGGCCACTCGCGCAAATCACACCCGAAGCCCCGGGCGCGCCGCCCATATTCATGCGGATTCTTACCCCGCACCCCTCGACCCGGCCACCTGCGAAACGATACGGTAGAGGCATGAGTGGCCGGCCGGCCGCACGGGTGCGGCGCGTTATTGCGACTCTTTTAGCGTGCGCAATCATCGCCGCCACCGTGTACGCCGTATTAAACCGGCAGATACTGCAGGACGAGTTCGCGGCCGCCACCTACGACGCCCCCAGCTCGGTGATTGCACTCGAGGAGTCCCTGAACCTCACCGAGGCCGGCACGCGCGTGTTTCTCGCAAGCCATCCGACACTCGACGGAAGCCAGCACTTCAACACCCAGTGCTCACAGCTTCAAGAAGACGCCCTCGGCCACGTTCTCGGCTGCTACATCGACGACCGCATCCATCTGTTCAACGTCACCGACCCCCGCGTTTCTGAAATCGTTCAGGTCACGGCAGCTCATGAGCTCCTGCACGCGGCCTACGCGCGCATGCGGCCCGGGGATCGCGCGATGCTGGCCGAGAAGCTTCGTCAGCTTTATGAGGAGCGCTCCCAAGAGGATCCGGATCTCAAACAGCGCATGGCGATGTACGAGGCACTCTCTGACGCCGGGTTCGCGGGTGAACTTCATTCGGTCTTCGGCAGCGAGCAGGCGGAGCTGCCCGACTGGCTCGAGGAGCATTATGCCCAGTGGTTCACGGACCGCGCGGGTATTGTCGCGGGATACGAGTCGTACCGCAGTGTGTTTCAAGACCTCAAGCACGAGGCAGGCACCCTGCGCGACCAGATGAAGGAGCTGCGCACCAACGTCGAAGAACGCAAGGTGTCTTACGACAAGGAGCTGGCGTCATACGATGCAGACGTGGCTGCATTCAACCGATCAGGCAAGAAGGGCAGCTCCTCTCGCGACACCGCGGCGCGGCAGCGGGAGCGCGCCGCCCTAGAAGCACGCCGAGTCGCCCTGAAGCGCACCCTTGATGAATTGCAACGCGACATTGACCACTACAACGAGATGCGCAGCCAGCTTGAAACGCTGGGCCAGCTCAGCACTGAACTCGAACAGCAGCTCGACAGCGCCCTCGCACCGGTAACGACACGCCCGACCAGATAGCACACAAGCCGCATGATCCCGCGGAATCAGCGTCGAGAGGCCAACCACCTTCACCAATCCGTGTACTATCGATCCTGTTGCTTCCACAAGGAATCAGCACAAACTTGGGCGTTTAGCGCAGCGGTAGCGCGCTTCCTTCACACGGAAGAGGTCACTGGTTCGATCCCAGTATCGCCCACCAAACAAGAGCCCCAACCACGGTTGGGGCTCTTCGCGTTTCACCAGTGACCCGCAAGAATTGCCAACGCTCCGCGTCGGCCCCCAAATTCTCGCGCTGGTTCGATCCCAGTATCGCCCACCACGCAAGAGCCCCAACCACGGTTGGGGCTCTTCACGTTTCACCAGTGACCCGCAAGAATTGCCAATGCTCCGCGTCGGCCCCCAAATTCTCGCGCTGGTTCGATCCCAGTATCGCCCACTGCAGTCCCGTTACAGCAAGGAACACCACCACGTCTGCCAGGCGCTCCGACCGTTCCTGCACCCTTTCGACGGTCATCGCAAGCTCAGACTCCGAGAATGGGGGCATCTCGGCAGGACGATCAACCACGGACGGCAAACGTGCGCCACGAACCGGATCATCTACCTCCGCCCGTCAGCGACGCACGCCGCAAAGAACGATGACAACGAGTGTCAGCGGCCATGAAGAACTGCCCGTATACGGCCACGACTGAGCCCGTATCTGGCCAATAGCGAGTGACCGCCTGTGGGCAGTACTTCACCGCTGCTCGGCTGGCCGCTGGTCACCTCGCACACGAGCTGGACGGTGCCGGGGAGTCGCGAGGGCCGTCCGGCTCCGGGCCAGACTTCTCCGTCGGCTGAAGAGCCACGCACAGGCTGCCAACCCTTGCCACGGCTGGGAAGAGCGGCGTGTGGAGGCTCTCCAGCGCAGACAACGTGCGCGACGGTCTCGCCGTATCCGTGTAAGTTCGGCTCGCCCTTCAAACGGCGTTGCCGACGCCGATTCTTGGGCCTCATCGGTAGGGGATTCGGGCGTTTTGCCTGGCCGCCTGTGGGCCGTCCTGATGGCCATGTGAGGCAAACAAGCCGTATTTCTATTGGCCGCCCGTGGGCATTTTCTCATGGCCGCCGACAAACGAGTTGCGGTAACGTTTGGTGGACGCATACTCAAAGTGCTTGCCAGGAGGGTTCCCATGAACTTCGTGCAGGTGGCGCCAAGGCTGCTTCTCGGCGCAGCCCCCACGAACTTAGATGGCCGATCCCAACAGCAGCAAGCCGAGGCGATCGCACGTCGTCAGGTCGGTCTGGTTGTGGACTGTCGGGCAGGTGCCGATGACGCAAAGTTGTGGAGCGGACTACGAGTTGACTACCTGAGCATCGGAGTGGAGGATTCCGGCGAACCATTACCTCGCTGGTTCTTCACGAACGGTGTCGAGGCGGTGCTTGAACATTGGGCTTCCGACACCACAAGCGTGTTCGCACACTGCGAGTTCGGGCATGCGCGAAGCCCCGCGCTCGCGCTCGCAATATTGCTCGCCGAGGGGATTCCTGAAGCGCAGGCAGTGCAGACAATTCTCTCCAAGCGACAAGATGCCACCCGCCGCTATTTCCCGAGCGCACTCCGCTGGTTCCGATGGTTCAGTGAGGAACCGGAAACAAGTCGCAAATAGGCTGGCTCACCCTCAGGGTTTCGGCACCACCGATCGGTTGATCGCGAATTCGCTGACCTGGAGCTTGTGCTCTCCGCTGCTCGCATGCGGGCGCTCGAAGTAGCTCGACGAGACGACGCTCCAAGAAGTCGGCGCGATTGTGTGGTCGAGGGAGTATTGACCGATAGAAGTATCAAGCCTCAATCCGTCTTCACCACGCGGCGTAACAAGCGCAAGGTCGTGCTGCCCGAGCTCGGTCTTAATCTTCTGGTAAGCGATCGGTTCTTGATACTTACCTCGGTACAACCTCCGCACCTCTGAGCCTTTCCACGACTCGTCGGGGCCACCGCGAATCATTGCATGATTGAAATCTCCCGCACCCAGAATAAAGTCAGCGCCAACAGTGCGCGATGAGGCAACGGCTTCGTTCATCAGACCGAAGAGGCCGTCAGCCCTCTTTGCGTAGTCCTCAGCACCGCCGTCTCTGACCAGCGGACGCAACGCGAAGACAATGCCAGCACCCACTCCGTCCAGAGCGGCTTCTAAGACCAAATTGTCGATGAGTCCATGGAGATTCTCCGGTACGGTTACAGGCTCGGCAAAGCTGAAGTGCTGACTGAGTGCGATCACCGCGCCATGACGTTGGGAGGTGCTGCCCGGGCGATGAAAATGAACTTTGAACCCGCACCGACTAAGCTCCTGCTGAAGCGAATCTCTACCTTCGTCTAGCAGCAGTTTTGGAACCTCGGTGAGGACCACAACGCAAGGGTGCGCTCCATCCCCCGAAGCAAGAGGGCTTCGAATCATCTCATAGAATGCCTCGCGCCGAGGCGGCTTGAAGTTGTAGGCATCAAGGTTCCAATTGAGAACACGAAGCAACACCATCTCTCGGCCCCTTTCGTTGGGCTCAAAGTTCAAATAAACATGGAGTCGCGGTCAGAGTATCTCGGAGCGTCGGAGTCCACAATTAGCCTTCCAGCTCTCGTTCCCGTTGCAGTCGTTCCCGCTGCTGCCGCAGCATCTATTCGCGATACTGCCATATACTCGTGTATCAGTCGGCTCGCGTAGAGATCAGCGCCGCTCATATCCTCCGGCTGGTCGTGATTCGCCTCAGTATCCTTTTCTCGCATGGCATCGGCGTAGGCCCGTCGAGCCTCCTAAGCCCGGTGCGCGTTGTTCCGGTTGCTGACCAACGCTTGGACTGCAATAGCCCCCTCTTGCTGCCGACCAGATCGGAATGGATCGGATGCTGACACTCGGCGCCCCGTCTGACCGGTCACACTCTGCCGAGCAACGGTACTCGTAGGCTGCGTACATCAGCAGCCGATCCGCCGATCCGCCGCTCGTGATACCTGTCCCGTAGCTTGGTTCACATCTTTCACTGCATAGAAAGTGGGCTTCACGAGATCTCTCGCCGTTCGCGCAGCATCGTCCCGCACTTCTGCGCCTCCGTCGGTGTCGAAGATTCTGCTAAGGCAGTTGCCGTCCACTCGCGCCTATGGTTGCGGCCCGCGCCTATGGTTGCGTCGCCAAACAACCGCGGTTTTCGCAGCCCCAGGACGAAACCATAGGCGCGGGTGGACACGGCGCTTTGTCACACGCAGCGTCAGACACACCCGAGCGTCACGTGCACTGCACACTTCTCGTGGCGCCAAATTCTAGGCGCCGCAAGGGATCGCGGCGCCCCGCAGCGAGAACATGGACCGCGTCTGGCAATTTCATCACCCGCGGGCACCATATACTTAATCAGGTCGCCGGGGTTGTAAGAAACACCGGATGATCAGTGCGGATGTGGCGCAGCTGGTAGCGCACAACCTTGCCAAGGTTGGGGTCGCGAGTTCGAATCTCGTCATCCGCTCAGAGTACAAATAGTCGCGGTCTCCTCGGAGTCCGCGACTATTTGCGTCTGTGGCCGATCTGTCTCAATTGCGCACTTCTACTCGTTGCCGACCTGTTTGTCGATGGCGTCTCGCGCGTTCTCCACCTGATCGGCGAACTTTCCGCCGGTCACGCGGTTCGCAAGCCCCGCGGCTCCGTCTAGCAGCTTGTCACTCACACCCTCTGCCTGCTCACTCTTCAAGGCATCAGCAACTTTGCCTGAGTTCTGCTTGGCAAATTCGCCGGCCTGCTTGGCGAGATCTTCGAGTCCCATGATGTTCCTCTTCTTCGTTGAACCGTGACACGCTGGTGCGCTACACGCACCAGTCACACCCCAGTATGCCGCGCGCACGCCTTTCGCGCGAGCATTTTGTCGCAAACAGCACAGTGCCCGGCACCTCCTCAACGGAGCGTGTGCCGGGCACTGAACATGTGAGACGCCGCGGTGCGGGCGCTACGCGCGAACTATTCGATCTCGCTCGAGGTGAGCGCATTCAGCCGCGACATGCAGCGCTGATACTTCTTGCGATAACCACCGTCAATCATGCCACCACCAAAGATCGAGGTCAGCGAGATACCGGTCGCGCGAATGGGAATCTGTGCGTCGTATACGCGGTCAATAAACGCGACGAATCGCAGCGCTGCCGACTGGTCCGTGAGCTCGTGTACGTCGCGCAGGCCGATGCACTGCACCCCGCCGAGCAGCCCCGAGTAGCTCGACGGGTGCACCGTCGCCAGGTGTGCAATCAACTCCGAGAAGTCGTCATCGCTCATACGCTCCCCCGACGCCGAAACGTCAGCGAGCGAGAATCGATATTCATCTTCGCTCAGCGCGACCGCGTCCCCGGTAATATCGCGCTGGCGGTAATCGGTGCCGTCGATCCGGATCGTCTCGAACCGGTCAGACATTGCCTGGATTTCGCGCAGAAAATCGGCGGCCGCAAAACGGCCCTCGCCGAGGGCGTTGGGGGGCGTGTTCGAAGTGGCGACGATGCGCGTACCGGTCGCCGTGAGCTCACCGATGAGTCGCGTCATGAGCATCGTGTCGCCCGGGTCGTCGAGTTCAAATTCGTCGATGCAGATGAGCCTGGCCCCCTGCAGCACGTTTACGGCGCCCGCATACCCGAGCGCACCGACAAGCGCTGTGTACTCAATGAACGTGCCAAAGTATTTGCGGCCGCTGGTCGCATGCCACGTGGCCGCGAGCAGGTGGGTCTTGCCGACGCCAAACCCGCCGTCGAGGTAGATGCCGGGCTTGCTGGTGCCCACCGGCTTCGACTCGGCCTGCTTCTTGCGCCCGAAACCGAAGAATCCGCCGCGCCCCACCGGCGCGGGAGGCTCCGCGAAGGCGCGCAGCAGGTCGCGGGCCTCGGCCTGCGACGGGTAGGTGTCGTCTGGGCGATACGAGTCAAAGGACGCGTGCGTAAACTGGGGCGGGGGCACGAGCGTCGCCACTAGCTCCGGGCCCGAGATGGTCGGGCGCCGGTCGACGAGGCGTGCGGACGTGAGCTGCTGTTCGGACATCAGATACAGTCTACGCGGTCGGCGCCATGCGCTCCGAATTCACCAAGCCGCACGGCGCTACCCGCGGGTTACAGCCGCGCCGCTGCGGGTCGGTGTGACCCACTCATCCACGCCAAGCGGGTCGCGGCAACGCTCGGGCGAACCGCAGGGTCGCGTGCTCCCACCCCTCGGGGTCCTCGTTCCAGAGCTTCACATGCTCGGCCTGCTCCACCAGGCGCAACTGCACGAGGTTCGGGCTCAGAGCGGCGAGAGCTGCCGCGCCACTCGCCGGCACGAAGGTATCGCCGCGGCTGGCGTGAATCAACGTGGGCACCTGCAGCTCACGTGCAAACGTCGCGGGGGTACACCCCGAGAAGTCGACCCCCTCGGGGGCATCACTTGCGACATACCCACGCTGCAGAAGTGCAATCCCGAGGCCCGCCAGCGCCCCGGGCGCCCGCCGCATACGCGCCTGGTGCCTCAGCAGCGCCGCCCAGTCCACCGCGGGTGAGTCGAGGATCAGTCCGTCAATGACACCGCGGTGCGCGCCGCGCGCCGCGGCCACGAGGCACGCGGTGCCGCCCATCGACCAGCCCACGAGGGTGACGCGCGTCGCCCCCTGCTGTAGGGCGTACTCGATCGCCGCATCGACATCTGCTGCCTCGGTGACGCCAAAGCCGTACCGACCGCGCTCCCCCGCCGGTGCGCCGGGATCATTTCGGTAGCTCATCACGAGACTCGTCACGCCCGCACGCGCCATCGGTGCTACTCCGCGCAGTGTCTCCGCGGGCAGCGCACCACGGCCGTGCACGTGGATCGCCCAGCGCCCACCGCGTCCGGGCCAGGGCTTGTGAGTGGAACGCAGCACCCATGCTGGCGCCGGCCCACCCCGAAGTGGCAGCTCAACCGATTCGGCTTCACGCACATCGTCGCACTCACGAGCAAACACGCTCGCAGACGGGTACCACCAACCCGTGATCCGGCCCCGCAGCCCCTCGCGCAGCTCTCCCTCGTCGATCTCGAGCACCTCGCGCCCGACGAGCCCGCCCGAACGCCCAATGACCTCACCGAGCCGGGCGTGACCGCCCACCCAGATGAAGCTGTACACGCCAGACAGCGCGACGTCGGGGCCGCGCAGCCACGCTATCTTGCGCCCGGGTTCGCGTGCGAGTCGCACCAGCTCGACCGGGGCCGCAGGCGCTTTCGCGGGCGTGGCGGCGGCACGCGCCAGCGCGGCACTACCCGCCACAACCGCGCCCGTCACCGCCGCCGCCGCCGCGAACACCCCGACCCCCACGCCCACCGCCACCGCCCAACCATTGACACGACGGTCACGATCAGCACTGCCGCCGCCGTCACTACTCCCACCGCTACCAGCACCACCGCCGCGAAATAGAGCTGTTGCTGGATTCGACGCCTGTTGCTCGCGCACTGCCTGACTCCCTTGGCTTGTGATCGGCCTGTTACCGCACGTGAACGAACGCACTGGCCTCGGCTTCATCCTTTCACGGCGTGGCGACGCCGTGTTCTTCACAGCAAACTCTAGTGTTCCCAGTGTGATGGCGAAGAACGCGGGTGAGCCCGCCGCATTTGCGGCCGCTGCGACGCAGGTACGCGACGTGCAGCTGCGCCGTGAGCTGGCCACACGCGAAATCAAACCTCCCGAGCGCATTGCCCCGCACTCGATCGCAGTCGCCGCCTCGATCGCTCGCAGCGCGCGCCAGGCGATCGCCGCCCACGCCCTCGACCCGACGTTCGGCTCTGGCCGGTTCTTGTTGCTGTACGACCCCTCGGCCGCCGAAGAGTGGGGTGGCGAGTTTCGTGTGGTGTGTTTCGCCCAGGCACCGCTCGAGCAAGAGATCGGTGTCGACCCGTTTATCTCAGATGTGGCCTGGTCGTGGCTCGCCGACGCACTCGAACGCCACGGAGCAGAGTATCGTTATCTCTCGGGGACGGCGACCAAGACCCTCTCGAGCGGCTTTGGCACGCTCGCGCCACAGGGCGACGCCGCACAGATCGAACTGCGCGCCTCATGGACACCGCAAGGCACTGACTTCGCGGCGCACGTGATCGCGTGGTCAGAACTGCTGTGCACGCTCGGCGGGCTCCCCCATCACGAAGGTATCGAATCGATTGCCGCGCACCGCGCGCGGACCCGGGGGAATTAACAAAACGAATGGTTGCGCAATCCGAACTCCAGATGAGCTGGGAGTTCATCTCTGACGATGCGGGAGTCGCATCGGCCGCAGCGGCTCTCGCCGCAGGTGAGGGCCCGGTGGGCGTAGATGCCGAACGAGCCTCTGGCTACCGGTACGGCAGCGAGGCCTATCTTGTGCAGATGCACCGCCGTGGCGCCGGCACGTTTCTGTTTGACCCCGTGAGCATCGAGAGTTTTGCGCCGCTGGCGAGCGCAATCGCCGACACCGAGTGGATCTTTCACGCCGCTACCCAAGACATTCCCTGCCTTGACGAGATCGGGCTGCATCCGCCCCAATTGTTCGACACCGAGCTCGCCGCGCGGCTACTCGGCTACGACCGTGTGGGCCTCGGCGCAATCGTCGAAAAACTGCTCGACATCGACCTCGAGAAGGCGTACTCCGCCGCCGACTGGTCGGTGCGACCGCTGCCCGAGGCCTGGCTCGAATACGCTGCGCTCGACGTGGTGCTGCTGCCCGACCTGCGTGATCTGGTCAGGCAGGAGCTCGAGGCGCAGGGCAAGCTGGAATATGCCACGCAGGAGTTCACCGCGGTGCTCAACCAGCAACCAAAGCCTGCGCCCGCTGAACCCTGGCGCAAACTCTCGGGCACCCAGGCGCTGCGCACTCCCCGGTCGCTGGCCCTCGCCCGCGAGCTGTGGCTCACGCGCGATGCGCTCGCCCGCGAGCGCGACGTCGCGCCCGGTCGTTTGATTCCGGATCGCTCGATCATCGCGGCCGCCGCCGCGAATCCGCGCTCCCCCGATGATCTCAGCAGGCTCGCCACCTTTAAAGGTCGGGAGAGCCGCACCGAGCTGATGCGCTGGTGGCGGGCGATTCTGAAGGCGAAAACGACGCCGGATCTACCGGGACCGAAGCCGCGCGATCCGGGCGCCATTCCCCACCACCGCGGCTGGGCCGAGCGCCACCCCGAGGCCGCCGCGCGGCTTGCCGTTGCGCGCGCCGCCGTCGAGGCAGAGGCCGAACAGCAGCAGATGCCTACAGAGAACCTGTTGAAGCCGAGTGTGCTGCGGGCTCTCGCGTGGGATCCCCCGCGCGCCGGCGCCATCGAGGACGTTGAACGGCGTCTCAGGGAGCTTGGGGCACGCGAGTGGCAGATTGGCATTACGGCACCAATTCTTGCGGCGTCTTTTGTAGCTTCCCTATAAGTCGAGTACCGGCTAGACCGCGACATTCCGCGATTCTTCCATGCATGCTTCCCAGCGTGAGACTTAGTCTCATATGATGGTCTCACGCAGATCACATACCTGATGGAGGCGAAGTGGCCGCAATGAGAGATGTTGTATTCGTGGACGGGGTACGCACCCCGTTCGGACGCGCGGGCGAGAAAGGCATGTACGCGTCTACGCGCGCAGATGACCTCGCGGTCAAAGCGTTGCAGGGATTGCTCGAGCGCAACCCCGCCCTTGATCCGGCACGGATTGATGACGTGGGCATTGCAGCAACCACCCAGCAGGGCGACCAGGGGTTGACACTCGGTCGCACAGTGTCGATGCTTGCGGGGATTCCCGTCACCGTGCCGGGCTTCGCGCTCGATCGCATGTGCGCTGGTGCGTTGACCGTCGCATCATTCATGGGAGCCGCAATTGGTGCCGGGCAGTACGATATCGCCATCGCCGGCGGTGTCGAACATATGGGCCATCACCCGATTGGACTGAACGCCGACCCCAACCCACGGTTCGTCGCAGAAAAGCTGGTCAGCCCCGACGCTCTCAACATGGGAGTGACAGCAGAACGCCTGCACGACCGGTTCCCACAGCTGACGAAGGAACGCGCCGACACCTTCGGCATGCTGAGCCAGCAGAAGGTGCAAGCCGCGTATGACCGCGGTGATATTCAGGCAGACCTCGTGCCCGTTGCACTGCGATCGGCCGCAGGCTGGGGCCTGGCCACCGAGGACGAGGGCCGCAGGCCCCACACGACTCTGGAAGGGCTCGCAACCCTGAAGACCCCGTTTAGGCCACACGGTCGGGTCACCGCCGGTAACGCGTCGCCCCTCACCGATGGTGCGACCGTGTCGCTCCTCGCGGGGGCTGACACGGCGAAGGAACTCGGTCTTACGGCCAAGATGCGTCTCGTGGGATTCGCTTTTGCTGGTGTGCAGCCCGAGGTGATGGGGCTCGGCCCCGTGCCCTCCACCGAAAAGGCGCTGAAGCGTGCAGGGCTCACCATCGACGACATCGGACTCTTCGAGCTCAACGAAGCTTTTGCAGTACAGGTGCTCTCGTTCACCGACCATTTTGGTATCGCAGACGACGACCCACGGGTGAACCCCTGGGGAGGCGCCATTGCGATCGGTCACCCGCTCGCAGCAACCGGCGTGCGCCTCATGATCCAACTCGCGCGCCAGTTCGCCGAGCGGCCTGACGTGCGCTACGGCGTAACCGCCATGTGTGTGGGACTCGGACAGGGCGGCACTGCAATTTGGGAAAACCCGTACTTCGACGGCAAGAAGAGGAAGTAAGGCGACATGACTGACTACACCAAGATTGATTTCTCGCCACTCATCGAGGCTTCGGCCGACGAGGTGGTGACGTCTTCCTTTGTGCGCGATGTCGCGCTCGCCTCGGGAGGCACCATGGCGCTCATCACGCTCGACAACGGGCGCGATCACACGCGACCGTCTACGCTCGGGCCCCGCACGCTGCAGGAGCTTTCTGAAACGCTCGACGCGCTCACCCTACGTGCTGCGGCGGGCGAAATTGCTGCTGTCGCCATCACGGGCAAGCCGTTCATTTTTGCCGCTGGCGCAGACCTCTCGAAGGTTTCGACGCTTGCGACCGCCGAGAACGCGCGCCTGATGGCGCAGTTCGGACACCACGTGCTCAGCAAGTTCAAGCGCGTCGGCGTACCGTCTTTTGCGTTTGTCAACGGTCTCGCCCTCGGTGGCGCGATGGAGATTGCGCTGGGTTGCGACTACCGCACACTCGATTCCTCGGCCGCCGCGCTCGCGTTTCCAGAAGTCTTCCTCGGCATCATCCCCGGGTGGGGAGGCGCCACACTGGTGCCCAACCTGATCGGGATCGAGAATGCGCTCGAGGTGATCGTCACAAACCCGCTCAAGAACAACCGTATGCTGAAGCCCGCACAGGCGCTCAAGCTCGGGCTCTTCGACGAGATGTTTGGCTCAGCGAGCTTTATCGAGCAGTCCGTGGCATGGGCCGACCGCGTCATTTCTGGCAGCGTCAAGGTCGAACGCCCCCACGTGCCCGGCAAACTCGAACGGCTTACCAAGTGGCCAGTCGCTATCAAGGTGGCCCGCGACACGTTACGCGCCCGCATCGGAAGCGCCGCCAAGGCACCCTATGTCGCACTTGATCTGCTTTCGGCTGCGAAGGATGGCGACATTGAGCGCGGCTTTGAACGAGAAGACGATGCGCTCGCCGAGCTCATCTCGGGTGACCAGTTCGCCGCATCAATCTACGCCTTCGATCTCGTACAGAAACGCGCCAAACGCCCTGCCAGGGCACCCGACAAGGCGCTCGCAAAACCCGTGCAAAAAGTGGGAGTGATTGGCGCTGGGCTGATGGCGAGCCAGTTCGCACTACTGTTTGCACGTAAGCTTCGGGTGCCCGTCCTCATCACGGACCTTGACCAGTCACGCGTCGAAAAGGGGATCGCATACATTCGGGGCGAGATCGACAAACTCGAAGACAAGGGTCGCCTCTCGCACGACGACGCAAACCAGGTGCGCGCCCTCGTACGCGGCACCACCGATAAGTCTGAGTACGCCGACTGCGACTGGGTCATCGAAGCGGTTTTCGAAGAACTCGGTGTGAAGCAGCAGGTGTTCGCTGAGATTGAGCCCATCGTTTCTGAGACAGCGGTGCTCGCAACGAACACCTCTTCGCTCTCAGTGCACGAGATCGGGCAAAGCCTCAAGCATCCCGAACGCTTGGTGGGCTTTCACTTTTTCAACCCCGTCGCCGTCATGCCCCTCATCGAGGTCGTGAAGACACCCGACACCGATGACGCGACGCTCGCGACAGCGATGACTACCGCACGCAAGCTCGGCAAGAGCGCCGTGATCACCGCAGACAGGCCCGGCTTCGTCGTCAACCGGCTGCTCGCCAAGGTCATGGGTGAGGCTGCACGCGCGCTCGACGAGGGCACTCCCCTGCCCGTTGTCGAGCGCGCCCTGGCCCCGATCGGGCTACCGATGGGCCCGTTCGAGCTCATCGACCTCGTGGGCTGGAAGGTCGCGGCTCACGTGCAAGACACCATGGTCGGAGCGTTCCCAGACCGGTTCTATGCCTCGCCGAACCTCCACGCCCTAGCCGACGTTGAAGCACCCCTCGTTAAGTCCAAGTTCGGCAAGGTTGAAGACCTCTCGAAGGCTGGCAAGAAGGCGGTCACCCTCGGTAAGGAAACGGTAACCGAAGCTGAGATTCTCACACGCGTCGAGAACGAGCTAGCGGGAGAGATCAAGATCATGCTCGATGAGGGCGTAGTCGCCGCCGCCGAAGACATCGATCTGTGCCTCATTCTTGGTGCGGCCTGGCCGTTCCAGGCCGGCGGCGCCACCCCCTACCTCGACCGCGTGGGGGCGAGCGAGCGCGTATTCGGCGCCGACTTCCACGCCCCGCAAGTGGCTGGTCAGCGCTAGCACGCAGCTCACCAAGACGGCGCCCCGTCCCTCATCTCGAGGGGCGGGGCGCCGTTTTCATGTGCGCTCACACGGCGGGCCCGCGACCCCACGAGTCGCAGGCCCGCACGGCCCATGATCCGGATCATGCCGAGCACCAGGACGCCGAGCGCAATAGACACGCACCCCGGGGACGACAAATGCCCCACCAGACTGTGTCTGGTGGGGCATTTGAGCCAGAGGGCTAGTGGCCCTCGTTGTGGCCCTTCTCGATCTCGCCCTTTGTGGGCGGGACGATGCGGTCCTCGAAGAACCAGCGGCTGAAGCCAGCGCGCAGGTGCTGACCGAAGGAGATCCGGCCATTGTCATCGGGGCGCACCATGAGCGGGGCGTAATCGTGGTAGCTGACGAGCTGCCACGACTCGTACTCGTCGAGGGGCTTGTGCACCTCGACGAACTCGCCGCCGGGGAGCTGCACGATGCGCGCAGACTCGTAACCGTGCAGCACGATCTCGCGGTCCTTCTTCTGCAGGCCCAGGCAGATGCGCTTGGTGAGGAAGTAGGCAACGATCGGGCCCAAGATCAGCAGCGCCTGGAGCGTGTGGATGACACCCTCCATCGACAACTGGAAGTGGGTTGCCATGAGGTCCGAGCTTGCGCCCGCCCACATTACGGCGTAGAACGTCACTCCCGCGGCACCGATAGCGGTACGGGTAGGCGCGTTGCGGGGACGGTCGAGCAGGTGGTGCTCACGCTTGTCACCCGTGACCCAGGCCTCAATGAAGGGGTAGATCATGACGAGAACGATGAAGCCACCCATGATGATCATCGGAACGAGCATGTTCCAAGACCAGGTGTAGCCGAACCACTCGGTCTCCCACCCCGGCGGGATGAGGCGCAGCATGCCATCGGCAAAACCGATGTACCAGTCAGGCTGGGTACCAGCAGACACCGGTGACGGGTCGTACGGACCGTATGCCCAAATCGCGTTAATACCGAAGATCGAGGCGATCAGCATGATCACGCCGAAGACGATGAAGAAGAAGCCGCCAGCCTTCGCCGCGTACACGGGGAGAACGGGGAATCCAACAACGTTCTGCTGGGTCTTGCCGGGCCCGGGGTACTGCGTGTGCTTGTGGATGACCACAAACGCGAGGTGGAGGGCTACGAACAGGATCACCAGCGCCGGCAGCAGCATGATGTGCAGCATGTAGAGGCGACCCACGATGTCCGTGCCCGGGAACTCGCCGCCGAAGAACAGGAACGAGAAGAACGTGCCAACAACCGGCATGGACTTGAGGAGGCCGTCGATAATGCGCAGGCCGTTACCCGAAAGCACGTCATCGGGAAGCGAGTAGCCGGTGAAGCCCTCAGCCATCGCGAGGATGAAGAGGACGAAACCGATGACCCAGTTGAGCTCACGCGGCTTACGGAATGCTCCCGTGAAGAAGATACGGAGCATGTGCAGGCCGATCGATGCCACAAAGAGCAGAGCCGCCCAGTGGTGCACCTGACGCATCAGCAGGCCGCCGCGTACCGAGAACGAGATATCGAGCGTCGAGGCCATTGCCCCCGACATCATGACGCCCTTCATCGGCGCATACGGACCGTTGTAGACCGTCTCGATCATCGTCGCCTGGAAGAACAGGGTCAGAAATGTACCCGAGAGCAGGATGACGACGAAGCTGTAAAGCGCCACCTCACCCAGAAGGAACGACCAGTGGTCAGGGAAGACCTTGCGACCAAATTCCTTGACAGCGACACCAATCTTGGTGCGCTCATCGATATAGTTTGCCGCGGCAGCGGTGAAACGGCTCGAGCCGTCCTGTGCCGGGGTCTGCGTTACGGTGCTGCTCACTTGAGGCGCTCCCAGAAGCTCGGGCCGACAGGTTCATGGAAATCGCTCTGCGCGACGAGGTAGCCCTCTTCGTCCACCGAGATCGGAAGCTGCGGCAGGGGGCGCTTCGCGGGGCCGAAGATGACCTTCGCGTGCTCCGAGACGTCAAACTGCGACTGGTGGCAGGGGCAGAGCAGGTGGTGGGTGTGCTGCTCGTAGAGTGCCACAGGGCAACCAACGTGCGTGCAAACCTTCGAGTACGCAACGATGCCGTCGTAAGACCACGTCTCACGCTCGGGCAGCTCGTGCAGCTCCGACTGGTCGAGGCGCATCAGCAAGACAATCGCCTTGGCCTTCGCGTCGAGGAAGTTTTCACTACCGCCACGCTCTTCAGGGCTGAGCTTCGCGAACTCTTCGTGCGTCAGGTTCTCGGGGATCACGTGGAACGCGGAACCGATCGTCACGTCACTCGCCTTGATGGGGGCACCCGAGGGGTCGTGTGCGAGGCGCATGCCCTTGGTCCACATCGTGTGCTTCAGCAGCTGCACCGGGTCCTCATCCTGCGGGGCAAGGCCACGCAGGAGGGTGACGCCGGGAATCGGGAACGCGATGAGCGCGCCGATCAGGCTGTTGCGCACGAGCGAGCGGCGCGAGAAGCCAGACTCTTCGTTCGATACCTCGAACACCTCTACCGCCGACTGACGGGTTTCCTCATCACTCGCGACCGGGTGGCGTACGTCGATCGACTCGTGATCTGCCATCAGTGCCTTGCCCCAGTGGACGGCGCCGATGCCTACGGCGAGCAGCGCGAGCGCCATGCCGAGGCCCACGAGAAGCGTGTGGATGCGTATCGCCATGAGCTCGCCCGTTTCAATGGGGAAGAACATGTAGGCGAGAACGGCACCGAGGCTGCCCGCGATTGAGATGTAGAAGAGCGAGTAGACGACGCGTTCTGCACGCTTCGCCTTCTTCGGATCGAGATCCGTTACGCGCTTGCGGTGCGGGGGAAGGCCCGGATTCTGCACGGCATCGGATGAAATTACGGCGGTGCCCGCCGACTGTTCAACCGCGCCGTGGCCCTGGGCGGCGACAGCAGCGTCGCCGCCGCTGTTCTTCGCTTCCTCTGCCATGTTGCTCCTTGACTCCTGACTCATGAATTCTTTGTGCGATGTCGATTAGTTCGACTTCGCGGTCACCCAGACGGTGAGGCCGACAATTGAGCCGAGACCGATGATCCAGATGAACAGACCCTCTGCAACCGGACCGATTGATCCGAGTGACAGGCCTCCAACTGAAGGCTGGTTCTCGATGTACTTCAGGTACGAGATGATGTCGGCCTTCTCCTGCGGCGAAAGGTTCGCGTCGCTGAAGACGGGCATGTTCTGCGGACCAGTCACCATGGCCTCGTAGATGTGCGTCGGGGCGACACCGGTCAGTGCCGGTGCGAACTTACCCTCGGTGAGCGCTCCACCGGCTGCGGCCACGTTGTGGCACATTGCGCAGTTGATGCGGAACAGGTCCCCACCGTTGGCAATGCCGGCGTCGTCACTGTCAGCCTGCAGGTACTGGGAGTCGGGCAGCGCCGGGCCGGGGCCCAGAGATGCAACATAAGCAGCCATCTCGAGCGTCTGCTCTTCGGTGAACTGCTTCGGCTTCACCATGCCCTGGGGGCCCTGGAAGGCGAGGGGCATACGGCCGGTGCCGACCTGGAAGTTCACAGATGCTGCACCCGCACCGACGAGCGAGGGGCCATCGGGAGTGCCCTGAGCGCCTGCACCGTGGCAGGTTGCGCAGTTTGCACCGAACAGCTTTTCTCCGGCCTCAATAGTCGCGGGCGACTTGAGGTCGATCTCTGCCGTAGCAGATGTCTGGCTGAGGCCAGTGTACGCTGCACCCGTTACCAGCAGCCCAACTCCGACGAGAGCTGCGGTCGCGAGCGGATGCCGGCGGCCTGACTTGCGAAGGTTCTTCTTGGCGCGAACCATGTTGGCGATTACTCCTGACCCCTACTTGAGGACGTAAATGATAATGAACAGGACGATCCACACGATGTCCACGAAGTGCCAGTAGTACGACACGACGATCGCCGAGGTCTCTTCCTTGCGTGTGTAGTTCTTCACCGCGTAGAGGCGCCCGATAACCATCAGGAACGCGACCAGGCCGAGTGCCACGTGGATGCCGTGGAATCCGGTGGTCATGTAGAACGCTGTGCCGTAAGGATCGCTGTTGAAGGTAATGCCCTCAGAAACGAACGTTGCGTACTCGTAGGACTGGCCGGCAACGAAGATCGCTCCCATGAAGAACGTGAGGTAGAACCACTCGATGGTTCCCCAGTTCTTGGGACCGCGCCCGACCGCACGAGGCTGGTTACGCTCTGCCGCGAACACGCCCGCCTGGGCAGTGAACGAGGACGCAACCAGGATCAACGTGTTGATCAGAGCGAACGTGAAGTTATGCTTCTCTGTCTGCTCAGCCCACAGATCGGGATTCATGGCGCGCAGCGTGAAGTAAATCGCGAAGAGGCCCGCGAAGAACATGACCTCGCTGCCGAGCCACACGATCGTGCCGACGGCGACGAGATTCGGTCGCTTCACCGCAGGCACGGCTGACTTGGTATTCATAGTGGTCGTTGTCACCCCTCCATTATGGCTGAAAGTTTCGTGTGCGTTTTCACCTGAAGCGGGCGCGCCGAACTTTCTGCGAGTTTCCTGCCAAGCCTACCGCGTCTTCAGCCTCTTCGCGTACACGGCATGCGGGTGTCGTGTCGGTCCGGCTGAATAATGCGCAGCTGGCTCGCTAAGATTGGGCTCATGATCGACGAGCGAACATGGCCCAACGTACTTACGACTCTGTTAGGTCGTGAAGACCTCAGTGTTTCGCAGGCCGAATGGGCCATGTCACGCTTTATGACGGGCGATGCGACCCAGGCGCAGGTTGGCGCGTTTCTGGTGGCTCTGCAGGCCAAAGGCGCGACGGTGAACGAAGTGATCGGATTCCGTGACGCCATTCTGCAAGAGGCGCTTCCCCTCACCCTGCCGGCGATGTCACTCGACATCGTGGGCACCGGCGGGGACCGCTTTGGAACGGTCAACGTGTCGACGATGGCATCGATCACAGCAGCTGCCGCTGGCGTGCCGGTAGTCAAACACGGTAACCGCGCTGCCAGCAGCCTTTCGGGCTCCTCAGACGTGCTTAGCGCGCTCGGAATCGACCTGACCCTCGACGCGGAACAACTCGCCACGTCTTTCGAGAAGGCCGGCATCGCCTTTGTGCACGCCGCACGCTTCCTGCCCGGATTCCGTCACGTGGCTCCGGCACGTGCCGAGCTCGGGATCCCCACCGTCTTTAACTTCCTTGGTCCACTCTGCAACCCGGTGCGCCCCGAGGCCTCCGCCGTGGGCGTTGCCGACATCGATAAGGTGCCCATTTTCGTCGGAGTGTTTCGGCTTCGCGGAGCCTCCGCGCTCGTGTTTCGCGGAGATGACGGGCTCGACGAGCTTACGACCACGGGGCACTCCCACCTGTGGGAGATCACCCGCGGAGGACTCACGGAACACGACATCGACCCGCGCGAGCTCGGACTCCCCCGTGCAGACATTACCGACCTCGTGGGCGGCTCCCCCGACGAGAACGCACTCGTCGTGCGGCGGGTGTTCGCGGGCGAACGCGGCCCAGTACGAGACATCGTGCTGCTCAACGCTGCCGCCGGCCTGGTCGCCTACGACCTGGCGGCGCGGCCCGAAAGCGCCGAGCAGCCGCTCCTCGAGCGGCTCTCCCAGAAGCTCGAGGTCGCAGCCGAGGCCATCGACTCCGGTGCGGTAGAGCGCAAGCTTGAGACATGGGCCGAGTCGACGCAGGGCGTCTAACTGTCAGCTTCACCCACCAGGTACGCGGCCGCGGCAACGACGATGTTGTCGCGGCGCGCCTGTGTTAGGAGGCCCGCGCGGTCAAGGCGCGCGAGGATCTCGCTTCCATGATCCGGATCATGGCTGGCTGCGATCGCTTGAAAAATGAAGAGTTGACCCGCGGTGCGTTCCCGAGATTCGCTAGCAGCATCGGCCAAGACATTGCAGGCACGATCGAGGCACTCGAGAAAGAGTGCGGGTTTACCGCTAAAGTTCGCATACACGTGGGGCTGTGGCACGTCTGCTCGCGCGGAGATACGCGCGGTAGATGCCCCTTGATAGCCGTACAGGCCGAACTCGTGGAGTCCGGCCTGTAGCAAGCGCTCCCGGTTTTCACCGGGCTTTCGACGGGCGCGACGTTCGGTCACGCTAGCCTAGGTCGAGAATCTTACGGTAGTGCTGGCCCACCGCTTCGAAGTCGCGATGGTTATAGAACGAGCCGATGCGGCCGGTGGACGCAGAGAGCTGACGCACTCCGCGACCCATGCAGTAGTGCTCGTTCGCCTGCATGAGGCGGTCACCTACGCCGTGCTTGCGAAAGGCTTCGTCGACGACGATCTCTTGCAAGTGCGCGGTGAGGCCTGGAGCGTGCAGCAAGCGCGACACGGTCATCAGTGAATAGCCCACAACGCGTGCGTCAAGTTCTGCGACGAACAGGACGTTCGTCTCTTGATCACGTCGCCGAAGCACGTTGTCATACGCGACGAGAAACTCGTCGCGCCCGATGGGCTCACGCCCCGACTGAAACTGGCGCGCCAGCGCGAAGACGGCTGAACCGTCTTCGCGCTGGCCGCGACGAATGTTGATGCTCAAGAGCTGGGTACCTTAGCGAGCGAAGTGCCCGCGGTAGTACTCGTACACCCAGCCCACCACTGATACCAGGATCATGGGGATCATGAAGTACGAGAACCAGAAGTTGAACCCGATTGCGAGCCCCATCAGCGCAAATGCGCAGGAGAAGGCAAGAACCATGGGCCACCAGCTCCACGGGCTGAACTCACCGAGCTCGGGATCCGCGTCATCGATGTCTGCTTCTTCGAGGTCCTGCGGTGCGGTTCCAGGCTGCTTCTTGATCACCAAGAAGAGGTAGAAGGCGATAAAGCCATTCAGACCAGCACACAGAATCAGAGCAACCGAGCCAACCCACTCAATGTATCCGTGGGTGACGAGGTTCCAGACCGAGTACATCGCACCGACGATGACGAAGTAAACGGTGAGGATCGTGAAGATTACGGCATTAGCTTTCATTTCGCTTTATTCCTTCCGTTCTACTTTTTCGGTGCGAGCTCACGCCCGGGCTGCGAGATACCACTGACCTCGGGGTGGTTCAGATCAAACGCGGGCGATTCGGTACGAATGCGCGGGATTGACGTGAAGTTGTGGCGAGGCGGCGGGCAGGAGGTTGCCCACTCGAGCGAGCGGCCGTAACCCCACGGGTCGTCGACCGTCACCTTGGGCGCACGACGCGCGGTGATGTACACGTTCAGCAGGAACGGAATCATCGACGCACCCAGGATCATGGCTCCAACCGTCGAAAGCTGGTTACCCCACGTGACGCCATCTGACGGCAGGTAGGTGTAGTAACGACGGGGCATGGCCATAACGCCCAGCCAGTGCTGCACGAGGAACGTGGTGTGGAAGCCAATGAAGAGCGTCCAGAAGTGGATCTTGCCAAGGCGCTCGCCGAGCATCTTGCCGGTCCACTTGGGCCACCAGAAGTAGAAGCCAGCAAACATCGCGAAGACGACGGTACCGAACACGACGTAGTGGAAGTGAGCCACAACGAAGTAGGTATCGGAGAGGTGGAAGTCAAGCGCGGGCGAAGCCAGGATGACACCGGTCAGACCACCGAACACGAAGGTTACGAGGAAGCCGAGCGACCAGAGCATGGGGGTCTCGAACGTGATCGAGCCACGCCACATCGTGCCCAGCCAGTTGAAGATCTTCACACCGGTCGGAACCGCGATGAGCATCGTCATCAGTGAGAAGAACGGCAGCAGCACAGAGCCGGTGACGTACATGTGGTGCGCCCAGACCGTCATCGACAGCGCAGCGATCGAGATAGTCGCGTATACGAGGGTCTTGTATCCGAAGATCGGCTTGCGGCTGAACACCGGGAAGATCTCGGAGACGATACCGAAGAACGGCAGCGCGATGATGTAGACCTCGGGGTGGCCGAAGAACCAGAACAGGTGCTGCCACAACATGGCCCCACCCTCACCGGTGTACACGTGACCGCCAAAGACACGGTCGGCCGCCAGGCCGAACAGCGCAGCAGCGAGAACGGGGAACACCAGCAGTACGAGGATCGAGGTGATCAGCGTGTTCCAGGTGAAGATCGACATGCGGAACATGGTCATGCCAGGCGCACGCATGGTGATGATGGTCGTGATGAAGTTCACGCCACCGAGGATCGTGCCGAAGCCACCGGCTGCGAGGCCGAGCACCCAGAGGTTTCCACCAACACCGGGTGAGAACGTGACGTCAGACAGCGGTGCGTATGCGAACCAGCCGAACGAAGCCGCGCCCTGCGGGGTAAGGAAGCCGCCGACCGCAATGAGCGAACCGAACGAGTACAGCCAGAACGCGAAGGCGTTCAGTCGCGGGAAGGCGACATCGGGTGCACCGATCTGGAGCGGCATGATGACGTTCGCGAAGCCCGCAAACAGCGGCGTTGCGAACATCAGCAGCATGATTGTGCCGTGCATCGTGAACAGCTGGTTGTACTGTTCCTTCGTCGCCACGACCTCAAGGCCGGGCGCGAACAGCTGCGCGCGGATCACCAGTGCCATCAGGCCACCGATGAGGAACCACACGAAGGAGCTGATCAGGTACATGTACCCGATCACCTTGTGGTCCGTGGACGTTAGCCACGAGACGATGACGTTGCCCTTCTTCATTGTTTTGCCTTATCCCTTAGTACTGGTTCTCGTTCTGGGCCTTGGCTTCGTCGCCGTAGAAGTCCTCCTGGTTCGGGTTGAACTCCACGCTCACCTGCCCAGTGTTGCCGGCCTCACGCAGCTCAGCTACGTAGGCGTCGTATTCGGCCTGCTCAACTACGCGCACCTCGAAGAGCATCATCGAGTGGTACTCGCCACAGAGCTCGGCACACTTACCCATGAAGGTGCCTGTCTTCTCGGGCGTGATGCTCATGTAGTTCGTCTGGCCGGGAATCATGTCCTTCTTGTACAGGTACTCAACGACCCAGAAGGAGTGAATGACGTCGCGGGTCTCAAGACGCAGCTCAGTGGTCTTACCCACCGGCAGGTAGAGCACCGGCATGGTCTCTTCAGTTGCCTCGCCCTCGGCGTCGGTCTGAACCTGAACGCCCTGGAAGTAGACGTCGTCATTCACATAGTTGAAGTCCCACGCCCAGCGCTTACCAACAACCTCAACCACGTTCTCGGGGTTCTCGTAGCGCTTCTCAATCGAAGCCTGCTCCTGCGCGGTGAACGCAAAGAAGCCGAGCACCAAGAACACCGGGACGACCGTAAAGAACGTCTCGATCGGCATGTTGTACCGCATCTGCACGGGCAGGCCGGTCTGGCCCTTCCGGCGACGGTAGGCGACAGTCGCCCAGATGATCAAGCCCCAGGTGATTGCACCGATTACGAGCAGCACAATCCAGGAGGTCACCCAAAGACCGGTGATCCCGTCCGTGTGGTTGGTTGCACCCTCGGAGCCCGCAGGCAGGAATCCCCGCTGCTGCTCTGGGGTACAGCCCGCGAGCAGCAGGGCTGCCGAGAGCGCGACCGGAGCCGCGACCCATTTCATTCGACGATTGGAACGCACCGCATACCTTTCGAAACATTTCTCGCCGCCACTTGCAGGCAGGCGAAGCTGATTACTCCCTGTTAGCTTAGCGCGAAGCTGAGCGTTCCCCGAACCACGCGCGGGTGTCGCGCTGAGATTTCGGGGGATTTGTTTGCTTATCCGAAGCTGTCGCCGCACGCGCAGCTTCCTGCAGCGTTCGGGTTATCGATCGTGAAGCCCTGCTTCTGGATCGAATCTTCGAAGTCGATCGACGCCCCATCGAGGTAGGGCACGCTCATGGCGTCTACCACCACCTCAACGCCGTCGAAGTTTGCGACCGCGTCGTTTTCGAGCTCACGCTCGTCAAAAAACAGCTGATAGATCAAACCCGAGCAACCGCCGGGCTGCACCGCGATGCGCAGGCGCAAATCGTCACGCCCCTCTTGGGCGAGCAGGCTGCTCACCTTATCGCGGGCAGCATCGCTCAGCTTGACGCCGTGCGCGCTCTGAACAGCCGGGGCCGTGCCCTCGGTGTCTAAAGTCTCTGTACTCATGGGCACTCCTCACCCTCATTGCAAGTATCAGCATCCACTCTACCCCCGGGCGTGGGTTTTCGCGCAGGCGTGGCCCTGTAGTCTGGATCGGGTGCCCGCCGCCGCTGGCATTCATCATTTTCTGTGCGCTCTGCGCAGCTCTCGAAAGGACAGGTCCTAAGTGAAGAACGGCGCTGAAGACCCGCGCGGCTCGGGTGAGCCCGAGACCCCGGCTGGCAAGGGCCGCCCCACCCCGTCACGCAAGCAGGCACAGGCCGCCAATGCTCGCCCCATCGTCGGATCGAAGGACAAATCCGTCCAGAAGGAACTGCGCAGGCAGCAGACTGAGTCGCGTGAGCGCGCTCGCGTGGGAATGATGCAGGGTGAAGAACGCTACCTTGGCCCGCGTGACCGTGGCCCGCAGCGCCGGTACGTGCGCGACTACGTCGACGCGCGTTGGAACCTGGGCGAGCTCCTGATCCCCATGATGCTCGTCGTTCTCGTGATGACATTCATCCCGGGCATCATGCAGCTCGTGAGCCTGTTCGCGATCTGGGCGTTCGTGGCGCTCGCCATCATCGACGCGGTGTTCCTCGGATTCACGCTGAAGAAGAAGCTGGCGAACAAGTTCGGCGAAGACCGTGTTCAGCCCGGCTTCCGGTGGTACGCCGCCATGCGCGCATTCCAGTTTCGCCCACTGCGCATGCCAAAGCCGCAGGTGCGCAGGCGACAGTTCCCCGAGTAGCCACGGGCCACTCGAACTGGCACAGCCCCCGGTTTCTCTCGTGAGAAACCGGGGGCTGTGTTGTTGCTGCCGGATCGCAGGCGAGCAGCGCCTGCCCGCCTGCGGGCTCCCTGCTACGCCGCGTTACCGCGGAATCCGAGCCGCTTCAGCCCCTTATTAATGTGAGCGGCCCAGAGCGGGCCCTCGTAGATGAATGCCGTGAATCCCTGCACGAGGGTGGCGCCGGCGGCCACACGCTCGTATACGTCGTGGGCGTCTGTCACGCCACCCACCGAGATCACGCAGAAATCGGGGTTCGGTTCGGTGGCGCGGATCAAGCGCAGCACCTCGAGCGAGCGATCCTTCAGCGGGGCCCCCGAGAGACCGCCCGCACCGATTTCGGCGACGCGTGCAGCGTCCTCACGCAGGTTGTCGCGGGAGATGGTCGTGTTCGTGGCGATGATGCCGTCGAGTCCGAGCCGCACGGCCAGTTGCACGATACCCTCGATCTGGGTGTCATCCATGTCGGGAGCGATCTTTACGAGCAACGGGGTTGTGCCCGCCGCGCTCTTCACCGCGGCCAAGAGCGGTTCGAGCAGCTCGACCTCTTGCAGCCCGCGCAGGCCGGGCGTGTTGGGTGAACTCACATTGACCGCCAGGTAGTCGGCCAGCGGTGCGAGTCGCTCGGCGCTCCACACGTAGTCGGCGGTGGCGTCTTCTACTTCGGTTATGCGGCTCTTGCCAATGTTGACGCCAATCACGGGGCGGTGGCGCGACATGCGGGCCTTCTCGACGCGGGGAACTGCGGCGGCTGAGCCACCGTTATTGAATCCCATACGGTTGACGAGGGCGCGGTCTCCCACGAGGCGAAATGAACGCGGCTTCGGGTTGCCGGGCTGCGCGTGCCGGGTGAGCGTACCCACCTCGACGTGGCCGAAGCCGATCGCGCCAAGCCCCATGATCGCCGTCGCGTTCTTATCGAATCCGGCGGCGAGCCCGAAGGGGCTCGAGAACTCGAGACCGAGGGCACGCACGCGCAGCGTGGGATCCGGAGCGCAGAATCGGGCGAGCAGCGGGCGCACCACAGGGGCCGCCTGGATCGCCGTGAACGCGAGATGGTGCGCGGTTTCGGGATCCATGCGCCGCAGCACGTTGTTGAACAGTGCCGGGTAGAACCGCATGACTGTGTTACTCCTGATCGTTAGTGGTTGGGGCCGGGCGTGGATGAGCCCGCAGCTCGGCGATCGCCGCGTCAAAGTCGGCGAGTGATTCAAATGCCTGGTAGACGCTCGCAAAGCGCAAGAACGCGACTTCGTCGAGCTCGCGCAGGTGTGGCAGCACCGCGAGGCCAATCTCGTTGGCGTCGAATTGAGCGATGCCTGTGCCGCGCATTGATTCCTCGACCTGCTGTGCCAGCAGGGCGAGGTCGGCATCGGTAACGGGGCGCCCCTGGCACGCTTTGCGCACCCCCGCCATGACTTTCTGGCGGCTAAACGGCTCGACAACGCCCGAGCGTTTGATCACGGTGAGGCTCGCGGTTTCGGTAGTCGTGAAGCGCCGGCCGCACTCGGGGCACTGGCGCCTGCGACGAATGGAGAGACCATCGTCTGCGGTGCGGGAGTCGATCACCCGACTATCGGGGTGCCTGCAAAATGGGCAGTGCATGGACTTAGACCTCGCTTTCGAAGCGCGCACTCACGGCCTCGCCGTGAGCGGGGAGCCCCTCGGCACCCGCGAGCGCCACGAGCGGGGCTTCGAGCGTACGCAGCGTATCGCGGTCGTATCGCACGATCTGCTGCGGGCGCAGAAAGGTGTGAGCGCCGAGCCCTGAAGCAAAGCGTGCTGTGCCTCCGGTGGGCAACACGTGGTTTGAGCCGGCCAGGTAGTCCCCCAGGCTCACGGGCGTGTGCCCGCCCACGAAAATTGCGCCAGCGTCGGTAATGAGTGTGAGCACATCGTCGTCGTGCGTGGTCTGAATCTCGAGGTGTTCGGGGCCGTAGGCGTTGCTGACGCGTGCGGCCATGGCGAGACTGTCGACGAGAATCACGGCAGACTGCGGGCCTGCAAGCGCTGTTGCCACGCGCTCGGCGTGACGTGTGCGAGGCGCCCGGTGCGCAATTTCATCGGCGACTCGCGCTGCGAGTGCGGGCGAGGTGGTCACGAGCACAGAGGCCGCGGCCTCATCGTGTTCGGCCTGGCTAATGAGGTCTGCCGCCACGAAGCGTGCTTCAGCGGTCTCGTCGGCGATGACCAGAATCTCGGTCGTGCCGGCCTCTGAGTCGATGCCACAGAGACCGCTCACGACGCGTTTGGCGGCCGCGACGAACACGTTGCCCGGCCCTGTGACCACATCGACCGGGGCGAGATCGATCTCGGGCACGCCGTGAGCGAAGGCGGCAATCGCGCCCGCCCCGCCAATGGCATAGACCTCGTCAATGCCGCACAACGCCGCAGCCCACAGTACTGCGGGGTGCGGCAGGCCAGCGTTGTCTCGCTGCGCGGGTGAGGCGAGCGCGAGTTCGGGCACGCCCGCCACCTGCGCCGATACCGCGTTCATGATCACAGATGAGGGGTACGCCGCTTTGCCCCCCGGCGCGTAGAGCCCTACGCGCGTGACAGGCTGCCAGCGCTGCGTAATCGTGGCGCCGTCACTCATGTGCGTCACCTGCGTGGCGGGCACCTGCGCGGCCGCGCCGCGCCGCAGTCGGTCTATCAGTTCGGTGAGCGCCGCCTCGATCTCGGACGGACAGTCGCTGAGCGAAGCACGAATTGCCGCGGCAGGCACGCGCAGAGCGTGGCCGGTCACCCCGTCAAAGGACTCTGCCTGCTCGCGCAGCGCCGCCTCACCGCGCCCAGCAACGTCGGCAACGAGCGGGCGCACGCGCTCCACAGCATCGTCGGCGCTGAGCGCCGCCCGCGGAACGAGTCCCAAAAGTTCACCTCGCGAGAGCTCCTGGCCTCGCAGATCAATCGTTCGCATCACCGCTCCAGTCTACCGGGGCGTGCGGGGCGAGCATGCCGAGCCAGGCGAGTTCGCGGGTGCTTGCTACGAGCGCCTCGCGGGCGGCTGCGCCATCAACCTCGAGAATCGTCGCGAGCGCGTCAGCGATCTGGGCCATCGTCAGCTCCCCGTCGCACGCTCCAACGGCCGCCGCGAGCAGCGGATCTGCCGCCACCCGGCGAGCAATTGGACGATCGATGTCGAGCGAAATCGCTCGCGGCGACTCGACTCCGGGCTCGTGCTCGCGCTGTTCTGAGACGGCCGCGTCACGCATCCAACGAAGCTCGAGCAGTTCCGCGTCGCTCATGCGCGCCGCCGCGATGCCGGCGGCGAAGGCCTCCTGGATCGCGCGACCGGGCGCCTCACTCGTGTAGGCGCCCGCAGCCTGCTCGAGGTGCACGAGCGGTTCAGGGTCCTCGGCCTGCGTTCGGGCGATCCGGATCGAGCCCAGCCCAATGCTCACAACACGGCGAGCCGCGAAGTCGTCGAGCCAGTCAGCGACGCGCTCGTCGTAGCCCGCGCTACCCGCTCGCTCGCCGCCGTCGCGCGCCCACATTTGTGCGTAACCGAGCGGGTCGAGCCTGTCGCGCTCGACGACCCAGGCCGCGAGGCCCGGCACACCGGCTTCGCGCAGCCAGCCGCGCACGCGCTCGAGTCCGTTGCCGCCCCACGGGGTTTCCCAGTTAGCGAGGCACACGAGCGTGCCGTGTGGCGCGAGGTGGGTCGCGCCCGCGCGCACGACCTCGGCGGCGAGTTCATCGCCAGCGAGGCCGCCGTCGCGGTATTCGTAAATCGTTTCGCCCTCGCGACGCGGAGTGATGACGAAGGGTGGGTTCGATGCGATGAGTGCGAATTGTTCGCCCGCGACCGGCGCGAAGAGGCTTCCCGCACGAAACTCGATGCGGTCTGCCAGTCCATTGAGCCGCGCGTTTGCGCGCCCGAGCTCGAGGGCGCGGTCAGAGATATCGCTGGCGACGACCCGCTTGTAGCGCCGCGCCAGGTGCAGGGCGACAATGCCGCAGCCCGTGCCGAGGTCGAGCGCGCGACCGGAGGTGATGTCTGGCGAGTCGGTAAGAGGAGGCAGCTGCGCGATCAGTGACCGGGTGGCACCGCCGACCCCCATCACGTGGTCTGGGCGCGCCGGCCCACCGCGCAGGTGATCGTCAAGGTCTGAGACGATCCACCAATCGCACGCGGCACCGTCGTCGGCGACGGTCACGGGGTTAAGCGACAACGCAGCACGATAGGTCGTCTGACCGTCTCGCGCCACAAGCCCGAGGGCCACAAGCCCGGCCACGCCGAGCGCATCTACCGCGGCGGCCAGCTCGACTTCATCGACCGGGTCTCCGAGCAAGAACAGGCGCGTGAGTGTAACGAGCGGGGTGGCAGGGCGTTCGCCGAGCGCGCGCCTGGCGGCCACAGTCACCCCCGCGGTGAGCGCACGGTGTGCGCTCACCCCCAGGAGAGCTTCGACGCTCTCGTGCGTGTACGAAGCGGCAGCTAGGTCTGTCGCCAGCTGGTCAATCAGGTCATCAGTCACGCAGACAAGCGTAGTACGGGTGATTTAGTACGTGCCTGTACTAATTACGCGCCGCCACTATTACGCCCCGCGCTGTTGTGGCTAGTATGCGACGGTGAACCGCGTTCGGCGGTGCGCTGGATTTTCAATCTCGTCTACGACAGCAACCCCAAAGTCTGCGCCCGATATCGTGGAATTGCCCGCGTCGTCAGTGAGCTGCACGTCAGCTCCGATACGGTACTCCCCCGTATATTCGCCCGCCACCCAGGGCCCAAACGAACCGGCGGGGCTCACATAAAACCAGTCAAGCGCCTCATCGCCTGCGCGCAGATCATCGAGCACCCCACCCATCTCGGCCGCTTCGGGCTTTACCGCGTCAGGAAACTCGGGAGCGTTCATCACAAGGTCACCGCCCTCGCTCTGCAGCAAGCAGCCCGCCCCACCGATCACCCCGAGCCGCACACCGGCCGCTGCCGCGTCGACTGCGAGTGCCGCCACCGCGGGGCGCACCCGACCGACCATGTCCCCGCGCGGTGAGATAGCGACGATCGCAACGTCTGCACCTTCAAGCGCGCGAGCACGATCAGCGGCGTTTTCGATCGAACCACTGAGGTAGTGCACGCTCGCGATCTGTTCGGCCGACTCGTGGCGCGTCAAGCACACGACATCGTGCCCGTTCACCGCCGCTACCTCCACGATGTGGCCGCCCGCATAGCCGCTTCCACCAAACACTGCGATCTTGGCCATCTTCGTCCCTTCTTCGGCCCCGCGCGGGGCGTGTGCTCTCCTTTCACCATACTCCTGTGCGCTGCACCGCGCCGCTTCGCAAGCCCTGGGGTGCGGTGCCGTCAGCTGAGGCCGACGTCACTGGCACGCACCGGCGCCGGGAGTCTTGTTTCGCCCATAAGAAACGTGTCGGCGGCTGCGGCGGCCGCACGGCCTTCAGCAATCGCCCACACGATGAGTGACTGGCCCCGACCCGCGTCGCCCGCGACAAACATGCCGGGTACGGTCGTGGCGAAATCGTCGCCGCGAAGCAGTGTGCCGCGGGGGCCCGTCGTGAGGTCTGCCACCGGTTCAGATCCTACAAACCCCAGTGCGAGCAGAATCAGATCGGCTGCTATGAGCACCTCGGTGCCCGCACGCGGCGCGCGACCAGTCGACGTAAACTCGGTCTCGGCGACACGCAGCCCCGTGACACCGTGCTCAGTGCCCTCAAACCCAACGGTAGATGCCAGGTACTTGCGCGCACCCCCCTCTTCGTGCGAGCTCGACACCTCGAAAAGTTGGGGGTGAGTGGGCCAGGGTTGCTCGGCCGTGCGGCCTCGTGCGGGCTTACGCCCAATCGCGAGGCTCGTCACACTTACGGCCCCCTGGCGCAGGGCCGTACCGACACAGTCTGAACCCGTATCGCCGCCCCCGATCACGACGACATGCTTGCCTCGGGCATTAAGCCGCGCGGGCACCGCGGTGGCCGCCCCAGCCACCACAGCCCGGTTTGCCGCGCCCAGGTACGTCATGGCATGTTCAATGCCGGCCAGGTGTCGACCCGCAATCGGCAGCTCGCGGGCGATCGTGGCACCCGTCGCCACGATCACGGCGTCAAAACGGCGGCGTAGCTCAGCCCACCCCATGTCGTGTCCGATCTGCACGCCGCAGCGAAACCGCGTGCCCTCGGCACGCAACTGGGCAATACGGCGCTCCACCAGCTGCTTCTCGAGCTTAAAGTCTGGAATGCCGTATCGCAGAAGCCCGCCCGGCGCCTCGTCGCGTTCAAACACGACAACCGTGTGCCCCGCGCGCGTCAGCTGTTGCGCGGCCGCTAGCCCCGCTGGCCCAGACCCCACGACTGCCACGCGTTTGCCGGTGAGCCGCTCGGGTGGGTGGGGCGCAACCCAGCCCCGCTCGAACGCCTCATCGATGATGTGGTTCTCGATCTGTTTGATCGTGACGGCGGGCTGGTTGATGCCGAGCACACACGCCGACTCGCACGGCGCCGGGCAGGCGCGGCCCGTAAACTCCGGGAAATTGTTAGTTTCGTGGAGCCGATTGACGGCTTCACGCCCGCGCCCGCGGTGCGTGAGGTCGTTCCACTCGGGAATCAGGTTGCCCAGCGGGCAACCCTGGTGGCAGAAGGCGACACCGCAGTCCATGCAGCGTGAGGCTTGCCGCGCCACAACCTGAGGGTTCGCCGGGTCAACAACCTCTCGCCAGTCTTGGAGCCGCAGGGCGACCGGTCGTTTGGGCGCCAGCTCGCGCTCGCGTACATCCATAAATCCATGCGGGTCAGCCACGGGTTGCCTCCAAAATCTCTGTCCATACTGTGCCGCCATCAGGATCGATTCCCGCGGCGTGTGCCCGCTCACGCACCTCGATGACGCGGGCATAACCGCGCGGCACAATGTGGGTAAAGCGAGCGAGGGTGCCTGCGCGATCGCGAGCGAGCTGAGTGAGCAGCGCGCGTGCTGCTGCGGATCCGGTTTGTTCAACGTGCCGCGTGAGGAGGCCCGCGACGCGCGCCGCGAGGGCCCCATCCCCGCGAGCCTCCAGCTGCGCGAGGTTTCTGAGCCAGAGGGATCCGGATCCAAGCTCTTGGGCATTCACGTGCGTCTCGTCTAGGTCGAGCACCACGGCCTCACCACCCGACATACCCGCGCCGAGGTTGCGGCCAGTTGCCCCGAGGATGAGAGCGAACCCGCCCGTAAAGTATTCGAGGGCGTGGTCACCGACCCCCTCCACGACCGCGGTCGCGCCCGATCCTCGCACGAGGAATCGTTCACCGACCTCGCCTGAGATCCACAGGTGGCCGCTCGTGGCGCCGTAGCCGATCACGTTACCCGCGATCGTGCCTGCCGCGCCGTTCGCTGCCTCCGCGGGGTGCGGCCTGATGACGATCTCACCGCCCGAGAGGCCCTTGCCCACATAGTCGTTGGCATCGCCGGTCAGCCGCAGGGTAATACCGGCGGGCAGAAACGCGCCGAGCGACTGGCCAGCCGACCCGGTGAGTGAGATGTCGATGGTTTCTGGCGCTAAGCCCTGAGCGCCCCACCGCCGGGTTACCTCCGATCCCAGCAGCGTGCCGACCGCGCGGTCAGTGTTGCCGACCGGCAGGTCGAAGATGCGTGGCTCACCCCGTTCGAGCGCGCCCGCGCAGTCTGCGAGCAGGCCAGCGTCAAAGTGCTGCTCGACGTCGTGTTCTTGCGCCACTCGAAACCGGCGGCCTGCGGCGCCCGTGTCTGGGCCGTGCAGCAGCGGTGTCAGGTCGAGGCCGTCTGCCTTCCAGTGCCGCACCGCTTCGTTGACGTCAAGGGCGGCCGTGTCACCCACCGCCTCGTCGAGCGTGCGGTAGCCGAGGTCGGCGAGCAGCTCCCGCACCTCCTCAGCTAGGAACATGAAGAAGTTGACGATGTGGTCGGCTTGGCCGGTGAACCGCGAGCGCAGCTCGGGATTCTGCGTGGCGACGCCCACCGGGCAGGTATCGAGGTGGCAGGCGCGCATCATGATGCAGCCCGAGACGACAAGCGGGGCGGTGGCGAAGCCAAACTCTTCGGCGCCGAGCAGCGCCGCGATGACGACGTCGCGGCCGGTCTTGAGCCGCCCGTCGACCTGCAACACAACACGCTCGCGCAGCCCGTTGAGCATGAGCGTCTGCTGGGCCTCGACGAGGCCCAGCTCCCACGGTGAACCCGCGTGCTTCAACGAGTTCATCGGGCTCGCGCCCGTACCGCCGTCGTGGCCCGACACCAAGATCACGTCCGAGAGCGCCTTCGCGACTCCCGCGGCGACGGGGCCGATGCCCGATTGTGACACGAGCTTCGTTGAAATGCGTGCGGCAGGGTTTGCGCGCTTCAGGTCGTAGATCAGCTGCTTCAGGTCTTCGATCGAGTAGATGTCGTGGTGCGGGGGCGGCGAGATCAGCCCGACGCCGGGGGTCGCGTGCCTGGTACGCGCGATCCAGGGGTACATCTTTGTGGGCGGTAGTTGCCCGCCCTCCCCCGGCTTCGCGCCCTGCGCGAGTTTAATCTGAATCTCTTCGGCGCTGACGAGATAGGCGCTGGTGACCCCGAACCGGCCGGAGGCGACCTGTTTGATCTTGCTGCAGCGTTCGGGGTCTTCGAGGCGCTCGGGCGTTTCACCGCCCTCGCCCGTGTTGGACTTGCCGCCTATTCGGTTCATCGCGATCGCGAGCGTCTCGTGCGCCTCGGGCGAGATCGAACCGTAGCTCATGGCACCCGTGGCGAACCGCTTGACGATCTCGGTCGCGGGTTCGACCTCAGAGATGTCGACCACGGGGCGCTGCGGTGAGAACGTGAGCAGCCCGCGCAGCGTCATGAGCTTCGACGCTTGGTCGTTGACGCGCGCCGTGTACTGTGCGAACAGGTCGCGCCGCCCCGTGCTGGTCGCGTGCTGCAGCTTGAAGATCGTCTCGGGGTCGAACAGGTGGGGCGCTTCGCCGCGTCGAAACCGGTACTCGCCGCCCGTTTCGAGCCGCTTGTGAGCAAGCGGGGCGGCATCGTCGGGGTAGGCGGCGCGGTGGCGCGCTGCAACCTCGGCCGCGAGCACGTCGAGGCCGACGCCACCGAGCTTCGTCGCGGTGCCCGCGAAATAGCGTTCGACGATCTCGCTGTTCAGCCCGATCGCTTCAAATGCCTGGGCTCCGCAGTACGACGCCACGGTGGAGATGCCCATCTTGCTCATAATCTTGAGCATGCCCTTGCCGAGGGCCCGGATCAGGCGCGCGGTAGCCTCGGCCTCGGTGAGCCCCTCGATCACCCCGTCGCGCACGGCGAGCCCCACGGTTTCCATTGCGAGGTAGGGGTTCACCGCCGCCGCACCGTAGCCGATGAGCGCGGCCACGTGGTGCACTTCGCGCACGTCGCCCGCCTCCGCGATGAGCGCGACCCGCATACGCTCACCCGTGCGGATCAGGTGGTGGTGCACGGCCGACACCGCGAGCAGCGACGGGATGGGCGCGAGGTCTTTGTTCGAGTCACGGTCTGAGATCACCACGAACTCGGCGCCCGCGGCCACGGCCGCGCTCGCCTCTCGGCACATCTCTTCCACGCGCTCGGCCAGCCCCCGTGAACCGTAATCGACGGGGTACAGTCCCCGAATCGTGACGGTGCGCTCGGTGAGCGGGTCCTCCCCAAAGTGTTGAATGCGGGCGAGCAGGTCACCGTCGATCACGGGAAAGTCGAGGACCACCTGGCGTGCGTGCTCGGCCGACTGGGTGAGCAGGTTCAGTTGCGGCCCCATTCCGGCGCGTAGGCTCGTCACAAGCTCCTCGCGCAAGGCGTCGAGCGGCGGGTTCGTGACCTGCGCAAACTGCTGCACGAAGTAGTCGAACAGCAGCCGGGGGCGCTCGGCCAACACCGCGATGGGGGTGTCGGTGCCCATGGCGGCGATCGGTTCTATGCCGGTGCGCGCCATCGGTTCGATGAGCAACCGCACCTCTTCTTCTGTGTAGCCAAACGTGCGCTGGCGGCGCACAATCGACGCCTGTGGGTGCATGAGCGGCTCACGCTCGGGTTCATCGGCGAGCCGGATCCGTCCCTCACTCAGCCAGGACCCCCAGGGCGCCTGGGCCGCAAGCTCGGCCTTGACCTCGGCGTCTTCTCGTACCCGGCCGGTCTCGAGCTGTACTGCCAGCATGCGGCCCGGGCGCAACCGGCCGCGGCGCGCTACGCGCTCGGGCGCGATGTCGAGCACTCCGGTCTCGCTTGCGATGACGAGCAGTCCGTCGTGCGTTTCGAGTGTGCGGCCGGGGCGCAACCCGTTGCGGTCGGTCAACGCGACGAGCTCTTCGCCGTCGGTGGCGACCATCGCCGCGGGGCCGTCCCACGGCTCCATCACGAGCGAGTGGTACTCAAGGAAATCGACGAGGCCCGGGTCGAGGCTCGGCTCGTTCTCCCACGCTTCGGGCACCATCATTGCGAGCGCGTGTGGCAGCGACCGCCCCGCGCGTACCAGCAGTTCGACTACTTCGTCGAAGCTCGCCGAGTCGCTGCCGCCTTCTGAACAGATGGGCAGCAACTGGCGTACATCGCCCAGCACTTCAGACTCAAGCTGAGCCTCACGTGCCCGCATCCAGTTGCGGTTGCCGCGTACGGTGTTGATCTCGCCGTTGTGCGCCACCATGCGCAACGGCTGTGCGAGGTGCCACGACGGAAACGTGTTGGTTGAGTACCGCGAGTGCACGATGGCGAATCGACTGGTGAATCGCTCGTCAGTGAGATCGGGGTAAAACACGGGCAGCTGCAGCGTCGTCACCATGCCCTTGTACACGATCGTGCGCGCACCAAGCGACGGCAGATAGCAGCCGGTCTCGTGGCCAATGCGCTTACGCGCACGAAACGCTCGACGCTCTAGAGCAGCTTCGCCCGGCGGCGCACCCTCGGGCGCAAGAATCAGTTGCGAGATGTGCGGGGCCGCCCCGGCCGCCGCAACACCAAGCCCTTCGGGCCGCGTAGGCACCTCACGCCAGGCCACGAGGCTCAGACCCTCCTCGGCGGCGATCGCCTCGATCCGGTATCGCATCGCGCGGCGCTCTGCCGCGCCCTGCGGCAGAAACGCGAGACCCGCGAGGTAGCCACGCGCGGGCGGCAGGGTGGCACCGGGGTGGTGGAGTGCAAGCTCGCACCGGATCAGTGCGTCAGGGACGTCGGCGAGAATGCCAGCGCCGTCTCCGGTGCCCGCGTCGGAGCCCACGGCTCCGCGGTGCTCGAGGTGTTCAAGGGCCGAGAGCGCGAGCCGCACCGTCTCGTGCGATGCTGCGCCCGTGAGCGATACGACTGCCGCGAGCCCACAGGCATCTCGCTCGTCGTGCGGGTCATACAAGCCTTGGCGCGCACCCGGTTGACGCGGCATTCGTGCTGGGTCGACAGTCATCGCCGTCCCCCTTCTGGTGGTGGGACTGCGGCGGCCCGGTGTGGGGCTGGCGCGGCGCTCAGGACGTCGGTGTCGCGGCGAGGCACGTCAGCGGGAATGCCACAGTAACACCAGAAAATTCGGCCGGTTGACCAGTTTTGCCAACGATCGCGCATTAAAAGCGCGTAGCCTTTGTTTATGTGAAGATTATTCGACGATTGACGTCGTGAGCCGAACGGCGCTCAAAACTGTAACGACCCCGAAACACTCCTGGCGTGTTCTCGAAACCTTCGAGAACACGCCAGGAGCGGGTCGCCACACCCATCTCGGTGGGCGGGCTGCGCCGAAGGATTACTCGGCGACGCCGAAGCTCGCCACATCGCCAACGAGGCGGGTATTGTCTGCGGGCACCGGCTCAACCGCGGCGAGAGCAACCTCGGCGGCAAACTCGGCCACGTTGTACAGTCGACCAGCCTGCGCACGTCGGTCTTCAATCGCGCCGGGGCTGAGGCGATTCAGCAGGGTCGCGGTGACCGTGCCCTCGATCATGTCGCCCGACACGACCACGAGGTCGATGCCGCGCTCTGCGAGCGCGGGGATCCGCTCTCGCAGCGCGTCTTCGCCCGCGCGCTTCGAGCGGGCGACGGGCTCGTACTCGGGCATCGTGGGGGTCGTGTTAATAAAGTGAGCCTGGTGGCTCGTGACGAACACGACGCGCCCACCCTCGCTCATGAGCGGCAGCGCAGCGTCGAGCACAGCGAGCTGCGCATCACGGTTGAGCTTGAGGGCGTAGTCCTCAGCCATGCCGCCCTCCATGCCTCCCGATGCGTTGAGCACGAGGATATCGAGACCGCCGAAGGCCTCGCGCACCGCGCCCATCATCCCGTCGAGCGACGCGGCATCGGTCAGGTCCGCCCCCTGCACCAGGGCTTCGACGCCAAGCTCACGCAGCTGCGTGGCGAGCTTCTCGGCCCGGGGGGCCTTATTGCGAAAGTTCACGACGACGTTTGCGCCGGCCTCGGCAAAGTAGCGCACGGTGTCGGCGCCCACTCCGCGGGATGACCCCGTGACGAGGGCACGCTTGCCAGCGAGACTGCCAGCTTCAAGAATCTGTGTCACCGAAAACTCCTCATTTTTTTGGTTCACGTCGCTTCAAGACTAGTGGACGGCGCATGCCAGCATCCCTGGCCGACGCCTGGGGCCTACCGCTTCTGCGTCGATGCGAGTACGCTGCAACAAACGGCAAAGGACGCACACCGCGTCCGAGGCTAGGAGGTCCGACATGGCCGATCGTACGCTTCGAGGTTCACGCATAGGCGCGACGAGTCTGCAGGGAGAGGAGGGCGTCAAGCTTTCTCCGCGTCGCGGCGTCGAGTACCTCACCGAGCGCGGCGTGAGATTCACCGTGATGTTTGACGCCGATGCTGAGCCCCCCGCAGAGTGGTACGAGCAGAAGTCGGGCGAGCTCGGGTTTCTTGATGACGATGCGGGCCGCACTGCACGCGCCGAGTTTGAAGATAAGGCTGCTTCACATCGCACCCCGTGGGACATGCTGATCGAACGCCGCTCGATCGAGGAGCTCGAAGAGCTGCTCGAAGAGAGACTAAAACTGCTGCGTGCCCGGCGCGGCTCCAAGAAGTAGCGCACCGGGCACGCCTGCTACTCGGCGCTCGCGGCCACGGCCGCGGGCGCCGGTTTTATTGATTCGCGCCATCGCCTCTTCGTACCGGCACTCAACCTCAGCCACGAGCGGTCGCGAATGAAGATCGCGTCAATCGCGATCATCGTGAGCGAGAACCAGGGCAGACCCATCACCACACCGATCGCGATGTGAAAACTCAAGATCCCCGCGAGCGCCACAAGCCGTGTCGGGCGCGTGAGCAGCATCAGCGGAAATCCGATCTGAATGAGAATCGAGCCCCACGCGGCGATCGTAACCGCGGGCCCCCACGTGGTCAGCAGGTCAGAGAGGATCGGCCAGGTGCCAAACCGCATGGTGTGCAGCGGGTCATAGACCGCCCAACCGCCCGCCCACGGTGCGCCCTGCGCTTTGTAGAGCCCACCAGAAACGTAAACGAACGACACCTGCGCGACAAGTGCGACGAGCGCGAGATTGTGCAGCGCTGTGCCAAGCTGCTTGGGGCCGGACCCTTGCGGGAACCACTCCCCCCGCTTCGCCCTGCGGCGAGCGTCAAGCGACCAGCGCGCGGCGGGGTCAGCAAACAAGAGCAGGATCATAGCGATGCGCTGCATGTTGTCGCTCTGGTCACCCACCATGTCATTCATCTCGATGAAGCTCACCCAGCCGATGAAGAACAGCGGTAGCACGATGCGCACCCGCCAGCCGAGAATAAACAGCACAGCGAGGCCGATCAGCACGAGATAGCACGTAGTGAACAGGGCGTCGTTTGCCGCCACCTTGTTAAACAGACTGAACAACCAGATGTTGGGAAAGTCGCTGATCGGCTGAGCAATCTCGCTGTTCCAGGCGGAGCCCGACCCGAACGTGTACAGCCGCGTGCCAAAGTTTGACAGCAGCAGCCCGAGCATAGCGAGACCGAACACGATACGAGTGACTGCGAGACCGTAGAGTGCCTTCTTGCCGTCAAAGAGCCACTTGTCACACCACTCGATAGCGGCGCCCAGGCCGTCGAGTACCGCATTCCAGACCCCGCCAATCACGGAGCCCGCGAATACGCCCAGGCGAACGATGGGGTTATTTGTGCGTGGTGCGCTCACTGTGTGATCCTCTCGAACTGCGCACGGAAGGTGCGGCCGAAGTTCGCGTCGTTTTGCCCGGGCTCGGTGGTGAGCGCGCGTAGGCCAGACTCGGTCATCATGGGGGCCGGGCGCTCTGCCCCGGGCGTGTGCCGCTCGGCGAACGGAATGATGTTCTGTCGACTCACACGAAACTGCACCTGTTTCACTTCATCGCCCCAGATCGCTCGCGCGACCTGTGTGGCGTACGCCGTCGACAGATGCTCTTGCGCGATCAGTTCTTCGATCGCCGCCTCATCAGCATCATCGCCGAGCAGATCGGTGCCGTCGCCTTCGATCGAGCCAGCCAGCAGCGCTTCGCGCAGCTCGCTCTCCCAGTTCTCGCTCGTAAACGCGCTCGCCACCGTCTGCTTCTGCCCCTGGCCGAGAGCATCGTAGGCGCCCTTGTACTTTGACGCGACCTCAGACGACTGGATACCCGCGCGAGGCGGAAAAAGGTTGTATTCGATCATTGAGAGTTCAACATCGGTCGCACTCACCCAGCCGGTCTCGACGTCTTGGCCGTCTTCTTCGACGATGGCGCGCACGTTGAAGTGGTAGTCGCCGTTGATAGGTTCGGGAGCGAAGACACTCCACGACTGGCCAAAAAATGGAATCATGTACGACGTGAGCATGTTGCCCGGCACCACCTCGCGCAGTGGCGAGTAGGGTGCGATCCACAGGAATGAGGCGAACACCTGCCACGCGGTCAGCACTGTGGCCAGGCCAGCAAGCACACGCACCCACGGTTTCACCGTGCGTGCAGGCGCGCTCTGCCTGGTCTCTTGGTTCGTCTCGGCCGCCCCAGTGGACGCTGTTGTCGCTGCCGGTTCTACCGGGTTCGCTGCCTCTGCCCGCTCTACCGGATCTGCTGGATCAGTCAGTTCTGTCGGTTCTGCCGGTTCTGCCGGTTCTGCCGGTTCATCAATGGTTTCGGTCACCGTCCCTGGCGGCGCGGTTGCTGTGTCGTCGCTCATGGTTCCCCCTATCACTCGCTTCTCAGCCAGCGTACACAGCGCGCACAGCCCTCGCGCGCTAACCTGCGGCGTTGCGCAGCTTCGTCGCGACACTCGTCGCCGAAACCGCAAGGCCGGCTGCGCCGAGCACACACCACAGCGCCGCGATCAGACCGCCCCACTGTGACGCTGGGGTGTTGCCCTGTGTGAGCGGCACCTCAGCCACCATGGCGGCCGAGGTGAACGGGGTGAGTGAGGCCGCGTCGCTGCCGTCGGGCAGCACGATTGCACTCGTGCCGACCGTTGAAATGTTGACGAGCGCCCGGCCCGTCTCGACGGCGCGCAGCCGCGCGATCGCAAGCTGCTGCGCGCTCTCGTCGGTGCGCCCAAAGTCAGCGTTGTTGGTCTGCGCGAAGATCACCTCAGCGCCGTCATGCATCATCGCAACGGCCTGCTGGTCAAAGATAATGTCAAAACAGATCGCGAGGCCCGCCCGCACCGCGCCTGCCGCGGTATCGATGCTGAACGCCGCGGGCCGCTCGCCCGCCGAGTAGTCGAGCTGCACGAGGTCTACGAGCTCTGGCGCGAGTGCACGAAAGAAGTCGCGGTTGGGCATGTACTCGGCGAACGGCACCGGGTAGCGTTTGTCGTACCGCTGCTCAAGCGGCCCGTCTGCTTCCCACACGAGGGTGCTGTTGGTGTAGATCTCACCGGGGTCGCGCAGAATCGAGCCCACGACGATGGGTGCGTCAGCCCGCTTGGCTAGTTGCGCCACTCGTTGGCTACCGAGCACGTTATCGCCGAGCGCAAACTCGGCGCTGTTTTCGGGCCAGACAATCACGTCGACCCGTTCATCTTGCGCTTCAAGCTCGTCGAGCAGCCGCTCGGTCGCTTCGATGTGATCGGCGAGCACCGACCCCGATTCACGGTCATCGAAGATGGCCGACTTTGAGTTGCCCTGGACCGCAGCGACCCGCAGCTCTCCGTCACGTGCGGCGGGAGCTGGTGGCACGAGAGCGGCGAGCACAACGAGTGCGAGCGCGCCCGCACACCAGACGCCTGCGCGGCGGCGGGCGCGATCCGGCGCGAGAGCGCGCGCGTCACGCAGCCAGAACAGCGCGGCGCATGCGGCCGCGCACACGAACGCGACGAGACCCGTGAGCCCCGCGAATCCGAGCCACGAAACCGACTGCAGCAGCGGCCCGCTCGCCTGCGTGTGGGCGAGGCGTCCCCACGCAAAGCCGCCGTAGGGCACGAGACCCTGAAGCTGTTCGCGCGCAACCCACAGCCCCGCGACCGCGAGCGCTGGCCACGCGATGCCCGGCAGCTTGCGCGTCACGAACGAGGCGGCCGCCCCAAAGAGGCCGTACCAGGCGATCATCAGTGAGCTCAGGGCCAGCCAGGGCACCGGGCCGAGATAGAGCGTGAGCCACGAGATGTGCGGCAACCAGAACGCCGCCCCCGCGACCGCCCCAATACCGAGGGCGTCCCACGAGCGCTGGCGCCACAGCGCCGCAAGTATCAGGGTGACGGCCGGGAAAGCGGCCCACCACCAGGCGAGCCCCGGCGTCGCGGCGTCGAGCAGCAGCCCGCCCGCGAGCCCCGCGGGCCAGGCAAGCCACCAGCGCAGCGCGCCGCTGCTCACGGCGCGGCTCACGGCGCCGGTCACGCGCCGCTCGAGGATTCGACGATGCCACGCCGGATCGACCGCTTCGCGGCCCGTGCCTGCGTACCAAGAGCGTGAAGCCTGTCGTAGTCCGCGCCCGTCGCGTTCTCGCAGGCCTGCGCAATCTGGTCGAGCAGGTCGATCGTCTGCTTCGCCCAGCGCACAAAATCGCCCGCGCCTATGCCTGCCGATTCGAGCAGCACTTCGATGGGCTGGCCGCTCGACCAACCGTGCATCGTCGCTGCGAGCCCGGCGTGCGGCATCTCGGTGCGCTGCAGCCGGTGGCGGTCTGCGAGGTCGTCGAGCCGCTCCCAAATCTCAAGCACCCGGTCGTAGGCGTGCGCGAACGGTGCGCCGCCCGGCAGCCTCGCTTCGCCCTCGTCGTCGCGGCGCGGCTCATAACTGAGCACGCAGCACATCGCCGCAAGGCCCGCCGTATCGAGACCGGCAAACGCGTCTTCGCGCAGCGCTTCGGCGACGAGCAGGTCACGGTCGCCGTAGATGCGGCGCAGCAGCTGCCCCCACTCGGTGACCCGCGGATCTTGCGCCCGGCCCTCGAGGTAGCCGAGCTCGGTGAGCAGTGCGACCACACGGTCGAACGTGCGCGAGATAGTGCCGGTGCGGGCGGCGATCTGGCGCCTGCCGCGCTCAAGTTTGCGGCGCAGCTTGCGTGCGCGGTCTTCCCAACGCTTTTGATCGTTACCGTTTGCCCGTGCTACGGCCGCGTCATAGCCGCTGAGGGAGTCCTGCATGGCACGCAGTTCGCGCGCCTCCCCCACAACAGCCCGGTCGGTCTGAAACTGCGCAAACGACAGCTCGAGCGTCTCGCGCACCTTCTCGGCGCTCATGCGCTCGAGCAGGTTCACCGCCATGTTGGGGGTGGGGCGAAAGCTCGAGCGCACCGGAAACGATCTGGCGCCGGCGAGGTGCGCGAGCTCATCGAGTTCGACCGCTTCGTGCCAGACGACCACCGCGTGCCCCTCGACGTCGATGCCACGGCGGCCGGCGCGGCCAGTGAGCTGCGTGTACTCCCCCGAGGTGAGCGGCACGCGGCTTTCGCCGTTGAACTTGTCAAGCCGTTCGATGACGACCGCGCGCGCGGGCATGTTAATGCCGAGGGCGAGGGTTTCTGTCGCGAACACGAGCTTCACGAGGCGACGCTGAAACAACTCTTCAACGACGGTCTTGAACGTGGGCAAGAGACCTGCGTGGTGGGCGGCGACACCGCGCTCGAGCCCCGCGAGCCACTCGCGCACACCAAGGACGCGGCGTTCTTCGTCACTCATATCGGCGACGGCTTCGCGGGCGCGGGCGCGAATCTCGGCGCGCTCCTCGCGGTTCGTCAGCGAGATCCCCTCAAACAGGCACTGGCGCACCGCCTGGTCGCAACCGTTGCGGCTAAACACGAACACGATCGCGGGCAGCAGGCTCGTCTCGTCGAGCGCGCGCGCGATGTCTGCGCGCGAAATGCGCCGCGTGCGGCGCACGGGGGGCCTACCCCGCGAGCGGTCGCCCCGGCCGCCGCGGCCGCGCCCGGCGCCCTCGAGCTGTCTCAGCTCGGGGTTAATTTTGCCTCGGGCGGCAATTTCACCGTCGCGGCCCACAAACAGGGGTGCCAGCTGCTTGCTCGTGAGCACGTGCTGGTAGAGCGGCACGGGCCGATGCTCTGACAGGATCACATCGGTGTCACCGCGCACCGCGTGCATCCAGTCGCCAAACTCCTCGGCGTTCGACACCGTCGCAGACAGCCCCACGAGGCGTACGTGGCGCGGCAGGTGCAAGATGATCTCCTCCCAGACCGCCCCGCGAAACCTGTCGCCCAGAAAGTGCACCTCGTCGAGCACCACAAAGTCGAGGTCTGCCAGCCGGCCCGTACGCTCGCCGCTGGCGGGGGCACCGCCTTGATCGCCGCTGAAGGCCTTGGCCGCATCTACACCGTCGGCGTAGATCATGTTGCGCAGCACCTCGGTCGTCATGACCACGATGGGGGCGTCGCCGCGCAGGTTGACGTCGCCCGTGAGCAGCCCCACCTCGTCTTCGCCGTACTGCGCGCACAGCTCGTGAAACTTCTGGTTCGACAGCGCCTTGATGGGGGCGGTGTAAATAATGCGGGCGTCTCTCTCGCGGCGCGCCAGAAACACCGCGAACTCTGCGATCGTCGTCTTGCCGGATCCGGTGGGGGCGGCCACGAGTACGCTGCGGCCCTCTTCCAAGCGCGCGCAGGCTTCACGTTGAAACGCGTCGAGACCGTAGGGCAGTCGACGTTCGAACTGTTCGAGTGCGGTTTGTGCGGGCGCGAGCGGCCCTGCTACCGGTGTGTCGCTCACGCTGTGCCCTCGGTTCGTGCGTCGTGTGCCTGCTCGTCGAGGTCGTACTCGGCGAGTTCCTTGGCCGCGCGTTTATCGGCCCGGCGGTCGTGCAGAATCGCGATACCCGCTGCAATGAAGTACAGCAGCACCATGGGGGCGGCCAGCAAGAACATGCTCATCAGGTCGGCGGCGGGCGTTGCGATGCCCGCGAACAAGATGATGCACAAGATAGCGACGCGCCAGCTCTTCAGAATCGACTGGCCTCGCAGCACTCCGATGAAGTTGAGCAACACGAGCAGCACGGGCATGACGAAGCCGATTCCTACGGCGAGAAGCAGTTTGATCGCAAAGTCTAGGTAGTTGCGCGCGTTCAAGAAGAACGCGTCTTGATCGGGCTGAAAGCTCGCCATGAGCCGCACGATGTTGGGCAGCACCATCCACCCTGCAAAGGCGCCGCCAAGAAACAGCGGCACGGCGGCGCCCAAGAAAGCGACGCCATACAGCTTCTCGCGTCGCGTCAGGCCCGGGGCCAAGAACGCCCAGACCTGGTATAGCCACACGGGCGACGCGATCAGGATCGCAATGAACAGCGAGATTTGCACCTTCGTGTCAAAGGCCCCGGTGATATCCCCGTAAGTGATCATTGCTTCGCGGCCCTGATCGCCGAGCTTCTCGATCGGCAGACGCAGCATGTCCCACACGAAGGGCGACAGCAGCCAGCCCGCCACGAGTGCCACCGCGATCGCGATCGCCGCGATCATGAGACGCTTACGCAGTTCAACAAGGTGCTGGCCGAGGCTCATGCGCCCCTCGGAATTGCGCCCCTGGCGCGCCTTAGTTGCCATTAGTTCAGTGTATCCCAGCGACCGGGGTGGCCACTCCAGACTGCGCGATCATGCGTCGTATGCGGCGAGGGCGCGGCTGGCCCAATCGTGCACCGCCATACGAGCACGGGGCGGCGACTCGATCACGATGCGGCCCGGCGCGATGCGCATGAGCTGCAGCGGGAGCCCGCTGTGCCACGCGTCGATGGCCACCCGAAGCCTGCCCGCAGCGCTTTCTTCAATGACACGCGGGGCAAAGCTACTCAGGGCCGTAAGCGCCTCGCTTGGCACGGTGGCGATCAGCTCGTACGTGCCGGTAGAAGCGGTGCCTGGCGCGTTCGCTGGCGTCTGCCTTTGTGTAGTCTTCTCCCCTTCACCGGCGACACCCACCTCAGACATCTGCGCGACACGAAAGCTGCGCTCAGCCTGCCTCGTGAGGCAGAAGCCCCGCAGGTACCACGCATCGCCGTCTTGGTCGAGTGCAAGCGGCTTCACCACACGCTCTGAGACGTGGCCCGCTGCGTCGCGGTAACAAAAACGAAGCGTCGCTTCGTCGCGCAGCGCCTCAACGATGAGCGCCATGCGCGGATCTTGATGGTCTTGTTCGAGGGAGAGCGATGCGGCGGGCGTACCGAGAGCCTGAGCGAGCTTGTGCGAGAGCGTACGGGCACGTTCGGCGTCGGCCGCGGGCAGAACGGGTTCGAGCGCGTGCAGCCCCGCGATGAGCGCCGCGGTTTCTGCGGGTGCGAAGCGCGGCGCCTCGTCAACCGCGATCACGCGGGTGAGCCGCGCCTCGTCGCGCTCTTCGAGGGCGTCCCAGTCAATGTCAAAGAGGTCTTCATGTTGATATCGCTCGGTGTCGCCCGGCACGCCCGCCGTGCCAAGAAACAGCATCAGCTCGCGCACCTCGGTCGGGGTGATCCCAAACCGCTTCGCGAGCTCTGCGACAGGCACAAAGTCGCGCTCACTCAGGTAACCGACGAGCGACAGCAGCATTACGACACGGTCAGCCGCTGTCGCGGCGGGCGGCGCAGTGGATTTCGTGTGTTTGCTGGGGCTCGCGGGCTTACCCGATCGTCTCGTGCTCACTCTGCGGCCCCTTTCTGGTGTGACGCGTCGCGTTGTGGCGTCGCCCCAGGCGTTCCAGCGTGCGCCGCGGTGATAGCGCGCAGTGCGTCAACAACGAGCGTGCGCAGCTCAGGGGGCGACACGACGGCAACGTCAGGCCCGTATTCGACCAGCTGAGCGGCAAGCAGGTGTGCATCAAGATACGGCACCTCGATCATTCGGTCGCGGGCTGGTTCAACAGGTTCGCCAGGTTCACCCGGTTCAAGCGCGCCATCGTCGCAGGTGCCGTCGCAGGTGCTGTCGCGGGCGCCCTGCAGGGCGCGGAGCCGGGCTTCGGCCACAGAGTCTGCCCGCACGCGCAACTGTGCCTGCTGCTTCGCGGCCAGTTCACCCAGCTCGGTGATCAAGCGGGCCGTGATCTGGGTGCTCATCTCACGCAGGTGGGCACCGATCGCTGAACGCTCACGCCGCACCGGCCCCGAGATCCGGGCCAGCAAGAAGACCCGGGCGGCATCGCGCTCAAGGTCCCAGCCGAGCAGGTGCCAGCGGCCGTGGGCGCGATGCAGCGCGAGCGGGGCGACGCGACGCGGGTGCGGGGCGTCGCGCCCGGGATTCGTGTAATCGAACGACACCGTACGCCCCGCATCGATTGCGCGCTGCAGGTCGCCAGCCCCCGGCTCGATCGGGCCCAGCTTGGGGGCGACGCCCAGGTGCCGCACATCGAGGCCTGCGCCGAGCGCCTCGAGTTTCACCACGGCGTGGCGCGAACCCTCGCTCATGCTGCCCTCGCTCCACGCGATCGCGGCGAGCCGCAGCAGGGTGAGCTCGTGCGCGTCAAATCGCAAACCGGCCGGAAACTGCAGCCTGTGCTTCGAAATGCGGTAGCGCGTGAGCTGGTTATTGCCGGGCTCGAGGGGCGAGTCGCGGGTCTCGACATGAATGCCGAGGGCGCGCAGTTGCTCCTTATCGCGCTCGAACTGCCGCTCGAGCGAGGCGTTTAACCCGCCAAACTCGTAGCGGTCGGCGTAACCGTGCACCGACCGCAGCAGGTCACGTTTGGTGACGCCAGAAGGGCTCACCACGAGCGCGAGCACGAGGCTAAATAGCCGTTGCTCGCTCGGCACCCGCTCGCGCGCCGACACTGTGAGGCCGCCTAGTTGACGCCGAGAATGTCGATGACGAGCACGCGGGGCGTGCCCTCTTCGAGGTTTTCGATGACGACGACCTGCGAGCCCACCTGCTGGCCGGTGAGAGCTGCGCGGTACGTGAAGCCAGACTGCGCGATCTGCTCTTCGTTGCCCAGGCCCATGAGGCCAGTCTCCCACGTGTTGGTGCGTTCCTGGCCGTCCCAGCCAACCTCGAGCAGCTGCGCGATCACGTTGTTGTCTGCCGTGACCTCGGCGCCGGTGCCCGCGATGCGCACCGCCGACGTGGTGCCCTGGGGCGCCTCGCGCGGGGGCAGCACGACGCCCGGCCGACCCTCGTCGTTCGTAACAACAGCGGGGTAGCCGTTGGGCAGCCCCTGCGTCTTGCCCTGCACAGCGAGGGGGCTCACCGACTGCACGTCAACAATGCCGACGACGCTGCCCTGACCGCTGCCGCCCAGCTGCGCCGAAAGCTGTGCGCCCTCGGCGGGACCCAGCGCGAGCACGGCGCGGTCACCCGCGGCGAGGCAGCGCACCGACTCGCTCAGCGGGTTCGACTGCGCTTCGTCCACGAGCAAAAACTCGGGCGAGGCGGCCGAACCAAATGCGGGGCTCTGGTAAATCTGCTCACCGGTCGCCGAATCAAAGAACGCCATGTTGACGCCCACGAGTGACTGCTCGCCCGCCACGACCGAGCGGTCGCTCGCCTCATCGATGACGGTGCGCTGCGACGTTTCGATGGTGATGTCACCAGGTACCTGCATCGCGGGTGCAGCATCAAAACCACCGTCAACCGTGACATTGTCGCTCAGAGCGCCCGGTTGCATACCGGGGGTGCAGTCTGGCGCTGCCTGCTGCGCGCTACAACCGGTGATCCCGGCGATGAGCAGCGCAGACACTGCGGTGGCGGGAATGACTCGACGAAGCATGGGTACCTCTCGCAGAAACCTGTGGGAACTCGGCCATCCTATCGAACCGAGGCTGTGCAACATGACGGACTACTCGCCCGCGTCGGGATTCGTGGGCAGCGCCCCCCGCTCTTCGGCAAGCTTGACCGCTTCACGCGCCTTCTTGCGCAGAATCTTGTCGCTCTTCGACCACTGCCCGATGGCCTCGGGGGTCCAGGTGTCAGTTGCGTCTGCGCCGGGCGCGAGATCGGGCAGCCAGGTGCCCATATCTGCATCTGAGAACTCAGTCTTCGATGCGCGGCGCTTGAGCTGCGGCAGCTGTGTCCCCGGCGCGAGCCTGCGCGCGGTGATGAGAAAGCCCGTGTGCGCGACCATGCGATGGTCGGGTCGCACCGCGAGTCCTTCAACGTGCCATCCACGCACCATCGTCTCTGACGATTGTGGGTGGGTAAAGAGCCCGCTGCGCCGGATCTCCTCTGCCGTGCGCGACAACTGGGTGACGGTGGCGACATAGCAAATCAGCACACCGCCGGGCGCGAGGGCGTCGGCGGCCACGTCAACACACTCCCAGGGTGCGAGCATGTCGAGCACCACGCGGTCGATGCTGCCCGGCTCACACGAGCTCGGCAGAGTTTCTTGCAGGTCACCGACCGTCACCGACCAGTTCTTCGGCGCACCGCCCAAGAAGGCGGCTGCGTTAGCGCGCGCGACGTCGGCGAACTCTTCGCGGCGTTCGAACGAGAACAGGCGACCCGTCTCGCCGATGCCGCGCAGTAGGTGCAGCGACAGCGCACCCGAACCGACGCCGGCTTCGACCACGCGGGCACCGGGGAAAATGTCTGCGAGTGACAGAATCTGCGCAGCGTCCTTCGGGTACACGATCGCGGCCCCGCGTGGCATCGACATCACAAAGTCAGACAGCAGCGGGCGCATGGCCAGGTACTCTTCGCCCGTGTTGTTGACAAGCACTGACGCGTCGGGCCTGCCCACGATCTCCTCGTGCTTGATCATGCCCTTGTGACTGTGAAACTCGCCGCCGGGCACGAGCGTAATCGTGTTGAGCCTGCCCTTGGGGCCGGTCAGCTGTACGCGATCACCAAACCCGAGCGGGCCGCGCAGGGCGAGAATCCCCGCTGCCGACTCTGGTGCTGCGGGTGCTTGGGCCGCCTCGGTGTTGGGGGTCTGGTCGCTCACGCGGTTTCTCCTGTCCCGGCTGGTGCGCCGGCGTTCAAAGGGTGGGTGTCGCGAACAGCGCGATAGCGCTGCGCAAGAGTGTGGGCAGAGTGGCCGTCGAGAGTGGGCCACACTTCGTGGGCGGGCGCGGAATCGAGCGCCAGCAGGTTGGGAATACCAATCGCGACGGCGCCCGAAGCGCGCGCCGAGGTGACGCCGGGCACCGAGTCTTCAAGCGCCACGCAGGCTTCAATGGGTACACCGAGTGCGCGAGCCCCCAGGTGGTAGGGCTCGGGGTGTGGTTTCTCGAACTTCACTTCGTCGCCCGCGATGACAGCTTCAAAGGTGCCCTCGGGCAGCAGCGCGATCACGGCGTCTGCGATGGGCCGCACCGACATGGTGACGAGCGCGCTGGGGATCCCCTGCTCACGTAGACTCGCCAGCAGCTCGACGGCTCCCGGGCGCCATTCGGGCTCGCTGGCTGCGAGGCCCGCGATGACACCGCGGGTCCACTCGGCGATGATCTCGTCTTCGGTCATGGCGACGCCGAGCCCCTGAAACATGCGGGCGGCGGCGCGCAGCCCCGAGCCGATGAGCTGGTTACGCACCTCTTCGGTCAGCTCAAGCCCAAATCGTTCGAGCATTTCTACCTCGACATCGAGCCACAGCGGCTCGGAGTCGATCAGGGTGCCGTCCATGTCCCACAGCACCGCGGCGGGTGCGTCGTCAATGCTTGTCTTGATCATCCGCAACAGTCTACCGACCTCGGGCCGGTATCCTGGGTGCGGCCCCACACCCGATCGTGCGGGCTGCGACACCACCAAACTTCAGGAGCCTCGAGTGACAGATACCCTTCGCCCCACCCCGCGCGTGCTGCTCGCCGCATTTCAGGGCTGGGGTGATGCGGGAGAAGCCGCCACCGACACGCTGCAGCACCTAGCGGGGCTGCTCGGCGCCGAGCCGCTGCACACCATTGGGGCTTCGGGATTCATTGACTTTCAGGCGCATCGCCCCAAGCTCACCCGGGCGCCTGGCGGGGCTAGGTCGCTCGAGTGGCCCGACACCCGCTTATTTGGGCCCGTCGCCCGCCCGGCTGACGACTGGCCCGTAGCGCAGCCGGTCGAACGGCCCGTCGACACAGCAGATGAGCTCCCCGCGGAGCAGCCCGACGAACCTGCCCAGAAACCCGCCGATGACGAGCGTGTGCGCCGCATTGACGGCTCACCGGTCACCGAGGTGTACCTGCTCGCCGGTTACGAGCCCGCCTACCACTGGCAGGATTTCGCCGAAGAAATCGTTGATTTGGTCGACACCTGGGCAATCGACACCGTGATTCTCATCGGGTCAATGTACGCAGAGGCGCCGCACTCGCGTCAGATCGCCACGACTATTACGTCTGAGAACGCCAAACTGCGCGAGGCAAGCGGCGCCGAGCTTAGCGGCTACGAGGGCCCCGTCGGCATTATGACGGTGATCGAGATGGCCCTCACTGCCGCAGACGTGCCGACGATGTCGCTGTGGGCCCAGGTGCCCCACTACGTGCACTCGGCGCCCTCACCCAAGGCGACCCTCGCGCTGCTCGACAAGCTTGAAGAGCTGCTCGACGTTGTGATCCCCCGCGGCGAGCTGCTCGCCCAGTCCAACGACTGGGAGTCCCACATCAACCGCATCGCCGACGGTGACGAAGAAATGTCACAGTACATTCGCACGCTCGAACGCGCGCGCGACGAGGCGCTGGCCGCCGGCACCACGGGCGACGCCATCGCGCTCGAGTTCGAGAAGCTCTTGGGAGCTGTGCCCGGCGAGATCTTTCCCGGCGCCCCGCACCCCCGCGATGCCGCGGCGGGCCCCGATCCGGCTCGAGATCGGGGCCCCGATCCGGAGCAGGATCAGGGCCCCGAGGAGGCTGGGCCGCAGCCCTCGGGGCGCTAGAGCTCTACGCCCTCGGCGCGCTAGAGCTCGACGCCCAGCAGCGCGAGCACCGCGCTGCGAATGAGCGCGGGATCATCGACCCCGCGATCGAGCGCAGCATCGAGCGTCGCGAGCATCACGGTCGTGTCGAGGTCGTTCGCGAGGGCGGCACGCAGCTGCCCCAGCACCGTCGTAGCCTGCGCCGGATCGTCCCCCGTGCGCTCTAAGCCCGCGCGCCAGGCCTCGAGCCTGCGCGTGGCGGTGTCGAGGTCGCTGTCGTGCCATTCCCACTCTGCACGGTAGTGGTGCGCGAGCAGCCCCAGGCGGATCGCGGACGGGCATGCGCCGCCGTCGAGCAGCTTCGACACGAAGACAAGGTTGCCGCGCGACTTTGACATCTTGTGGCCGTGGTACCCGACGAGGCCCGCGTGGCAGTAGGCGTGCGCGAGCGGCGTGCCCGACAGCGCGGTCGCGTGCGCGGCCGTGTACTCGTGGTGCGGAAAAATGAGGTCGCTACCGCCGCCCTGCACCGTGAATGCGCCGCCGAGCGCGCCCGTCGCGATGACCGAGCACTCAATGTGCCAGCCGGGGCGGCCTGCGCCCACCGGGCTCTCCCAGCTGGGCTCGCCCGCGCGTGCCGCGCGCCACAGCAGCGGGTCGAGGCCGCCGCGCTTACCCGGCCGCTGCGGGTCGCCGCCGCGCTCGGCGCTCAGCTTGAGCATCTCGGCGTAGTCGTAGGGCGCCACATCACCCAGGCGCCACTGCGACTCGCGCTCGGCGGCGGCCGAGTCGAAGTACACGTCTTCGCTGCCCGGGTGGAGGGCGTCTGCGGTGGGGACGGTGTAGGCGAGACCGCGCTCTTGCAACTCGAATACGGCCTGCGCGATCTCGTCGATGTGTTCGGTGACCGCAATGTAGTGCTCGGGAGGAATCATGCCCATGCGGTGCATGTCAGAGCGGAATAGGCCGATCTGGTCGTCGGCGAGCTGGCGCCAATCGACGCCGGTGTCGTTCGCGCGCTCGAGCAGCGGGTCGTCGATGTCGGTGATGTTTTGCGCGTAGACGGTCTCGATGCCGGCGTCGCGCCAGGCGCGCTGCATGATGTCAAATGCGAGGTACGTGAAAGCGTGGCCGAGATGCGTCGCATCGTACGGTGTGATGCCGCACACGTAGAGCAGTGCCCGCCCGTCGGCAATCGCGGGGTGTTCGAGCCGGCCGGTGGCCGTGTTGAACAGCTTGGGCACGGTGCCTACGCCGGGCAGCTCGGGAATCTCGGGCGGGGTCCAGGTTCTCACAGTGCGCCTCCAGCGGTTTGAGCGATAGCCGTGCCGCCCTCGGCGGTCAGCACGCCGGTGGCGAGCAGCACGATGATGACAATGCCGAGCAGCACGCGGTACACGACAAACGGCATGAAGCTGCGCTTCGAAATGTACTTCATGAACAGCCCGATCACGACGAGGGCGATGCCGAATGCGACAACCGTGGCGATAGCAGTGAGGCCCATGGGCGTCGTGTCGGTGGGCGACTTCAAGACCTTAAACAGCTGGTAGAAACCCGAGCCAAACACGGCCGGAATCGCAAGCAAGAACGAGTAGCGGGCGGCCGCCTCGCGCTTGTAACCCATGAGCAGGCCCGCGGTGATCGTGCCACCCGAACGCGAGACGCCAGGAATGAGGGCGAGCGCCTGCGCGAAGCCGTACGCCAGACCACGCTTCCACGTCAGATCCTTAATGTCGCGCTGCTTGCGACCAACACGGTCTGCGAGCCCCAGCAGCAGGCCGAACACGATGAGCGTGATCGCGGTAAACCAGAGCGAACGCAGGGTCGTCTCGATGTGGTCTTGAAACACGAGACCGAGCACAACGATGGGCACCGTACCCACGATGATCCACCAGCCCATCAGTGCGTCGGGGTCTTTGCGCGGTAGCTTGCCCGTGAGCGACTTGAACCAGGCACCGATGATGCGGGTGATGTCGCGCCAGAAGAACACCACGACGGCGGCCTCCGTGCCCAGCTGTGTGATCGCGGTGAACGCGGCGCCCGCGTCGCCAATGCCCATGAGTTCGCTCGCGACGCGCAGGTGCGCGCTCGACGAAACCGGCAAGAACTCGGTGAGCCCCTGAATGATGCCGAGGAGGATCGCCTCGAAGATTCCCATCGTGTCCTTTCAGCGCGCTGTGCACGCGTCGCCGCCTTCGTCCAGTGTGCGCAGGCGGCGTTTGGCTGGTGTTATGGCCGCGCACCAGACTAGCCCACCCGCGGCGGGCGCACACTGAACCGCGGGGTGTTCAGCAGGCCTGCGCCCGCGAGCTGCGCGGCAAAATGCCTATGAGCTGCGCGACAAAACACCTAGTAGCTGCGCAGCAAATCGACGAGCACGTCGTGGCCAAAGTCGAGCGCGTCCAAGGGCACACGCTCGTCGACCCCGTGAAACATGCCGGGAAAGTCGAGGTCGGCGGGCAGCCTGAGCGGTGCGAAACCGTAACCCGTGATCCCGAGCCGCGAGAGCGACTTGTTATCGGTGCCGCCCGAGAGCAGGTAGGGCAACACGCGCGCTTCGGGGTCGTGCCGCTTGAGGCTCGCCGTCATCGCGTCGATCAGCTCGCCTTCAAAGGGCACCTCGAGTCCGACGTCGGAGTGCACGCGCTCGATCTCAATGTCGTCGCCCACAATCTGTTGTACGCGCTCGAGAATCGTGGCCTGCTCGCCCGGCAGCGACCGCACATCCACGAGCGCCTCGGCCGTGTCGGGAATCACATTGTGTTTGTACCCCGCTGTGAGCACCGTCGGGTTGCTCGTGTTGCGCAGGCTCGCCTGAATAAATCCACCGCCCTTACCCAGGCGCAGCACGAGTGTTTCGGGGTCGACGGTCTGCGGGTCTTCACCCAGAAGCTTCGCGAGCTCATCGATGAGGTCACGCGTTGTGTTGCACAGCGCGAGCGGCCACTCGTGTCGGCCGAGCGCAGCGATCGCCTCGGCGAGCCTGGTGACGGCGTTATCGTGCCACACGCGTGAACCGTGGGCGGCCGTACCGCGGGCCCGCAGCCTGATCCAGTCGAGCGCTTTCTCACCCGTCTGAATGAGGTAGGCGCGCTGCCCCTCAACGTCGATGGAATAGCCGCCCACCTCGCTGATCGCGGTGCCAGCGCCTGCAAACAGCTCGGGGTGGTTGTCGACGAGGTAGCTTGACCCGTAGACCCCGCCCGCCTCTTCGTCTGCGAAGAACGCGAGGATCACGTCGCGGCGTGGCTTGTCGCCCGCCCGCAAAATCTCTGCCGTCGCGGTGAGGATCATGGCGTCCATGTCTTTCATATCGACGGCGCCGCGCCCCCACAGCATCCCGTCTTTAATGACGCCCTCGAACGGGTCGACGCTCCACCCCTCGGGGTCTGCGGGTACGACGTCGAGGTGCCCGTGCAGCACAAGCGCTGGCAGCTCGGGCTGCGCGCCCGTGACTCGTGCGACGACACTCGCGCGCCCCGGCGCCGACTCAAAGATCTGTGGCTCAAGGCCCAGGTTCTCGAGGTACGCGGCGACATACTCGGCCGCGGGCCTTTCGGGGTTCGCATCGCCCTCGCCGCGGTTGGAGGTGTCGATCCGGATCAAATCGCGCGCAATGCGCGCGGTCTCTGAGAGCTTCAGCGCGCTCGTGTCTTGGCTCATGCCTCCAGCGTAGCCGGATCCGTGCCTTTTTTTGCGGCAGCTGTGGCGCAGCACGACCCCATGAACCATAATTGACACGCGATTCAATTTTGTCGCGCTGTTTACGTCAGCGATAAGAAATGAGTGTCACCGATGACCACTGCCACTTCCACCCGCTCGTTTCCCCAGACCGGCCCCGAAGAGGTGCGGCTGCGTGTCGCGGGCGGCGTGGCAACGATCGAGCTTCGAGCGACCCAGCGCCGCAATTCGTTCACCACCCACTTCATGGACTGCCTACTTGAGGCCGTTGAAGCTGCGACGGGTGAGACGTCGGTGCGGGTGCTCATCGTCACCGGCGGCGATACCGTGTTTAGCGTGGGTGGCGACCTGCCCGAGTTTGCGGCGGGCGAGTTTGCCCCGGCCCACCTGAGCATCGAGGAGTCTGCCGCGGTGCTGAGACGGCACGCCCTCGTTTCGGAGCTGCTGCGCGGCAGCAGCCAGGTGTCCATCGCGGCCATCGCGGGCCCGTGCGCTGGGGCAGGGCTGTCGTTGGCCGCCGCCTGCGACCTGCGCGTCGCCGCGACTTCGGCCGTGTTTCGCACCGCCTTTCTTGACGCCGCGCTCGCGAGCGATTTTGGCGGGTTGTGGCTACTCACCGAGCTTCTGGGCGAGGCACGCGCGAAGTCCCTATTTTTACTCAACCCGAAAGTATCGGCCGAAGAAGCTCACGCGATAGGGCTGGTGTCACACGTGGTCTCCCCCGATGAGCTCGAGAGCCACACCGCAACGCTCGCAGCCTCACTGGCGTCGAAAGCACCGCTGGCGCTCGGCACGCTGAAACGCTTGACGATGCAGCGCGATCCCGATTTCTCGCGTGCCCTCGACCGCGAGTCACTCGCACAAAAGCGTTGCGCATATTCGGCCGATGCCCGGGAAGCGGCCGCAGCATTCGTCGAACGGCGCACACCTCGCTTCAGCGGCCGTTGAGCCGACGCGCGATCAAAAATAGTCGCGCCACGACGCGCGTTCTGCGCTACAATTTTTAATTGACCAACCAATCAGTTATGGGAGGTTGGACGCGTTCATCACTGATCAAGGAGGATCTATGACTTTCAATACGCGCTTCACCGAGACCTTTGGCATCGAGCACCCGATTGTGTGCGGCGGCATGACGGCCGTTGGCCGGGCTCCCCTCATCGCGGCCGTCGCAAATGCCGGTGCGCTGGGTTTTCTGTCTGCGCTCACGCAGCCCACACCAGAGGAGCTGACCCGCGAGATCGCGCGTACGCGTGACCTCACCGACAAGCCGTTCGGTGTGAACCTGACAATGCTGCCGACGATCAACCCTGTCCCCTACGACGAGTACGCCGACGCGATCGTGCAGGCCGGAGTGCCGTTCGTCGAGACCGCTGGCAACAACCCCGAGCCTTTCCTCCCGGGGTTCAAGGCCGGCGGTGTCAAGGTGATCCACAAGGCAGTCACTGTGCGCCACGCACTCAAGGCACAGTCCATTGGCGTCGATGCCGTCTCAATTGACGGCTTTGAGTGCGCGGGTCACCCGGGCGAAGACGACATCGGCGGCCTCGTGCTGATCCCAGCGGCCGCCGACCAGCTGCACATTCCCATCATCGCGTCGGGCGGCATCGCCGATGCGCGCGGCCTCATCGCCGCACTCGCGCTCGGCGCCGACGCCGTCAACATGGGCACGCGTTTTGTGGCGACGGTAGAGTCTCCCGTGCACGAGAACATCAAGCAGCAGATCGTCGCAAACTCCGAGCGCTCGACCAACGTCGTGTTTCGTAAGTTCCGCAACTCGGCACGCGTGGCAAAGAACGCCGTCACCGACGAAATTATCGAGATTGAACAGCAAGATGGCACGACCTTCGCAGACATCGCGCACCTCGCTTCGGGAGCCCGGGGTCGCGAGCGCGCACTGCAAAACGGCGAGGTCGACGGCGGCGTCTGGTGGGCAGGCCAGACGCAGGGGCTCATCGGCGACGTGCCCACCACCGCCGAGCTGATAGAACGAATCGTACGCGAGGGCAGCGACATCGTACGCGACCGCCTGTCGTCGCTGCTTACCGTCTCGCAGCCGGCGTAGCGCAGCACCCAGCACACGCGAGGGGCGGTGCAGAGAATGTATTCTCTGCACCGCCCCTCGCGCATTCTCGGCGCTAGTTGACCGGTGAGATTGGCGCACCCTGACTCGCGACGACAGGCGCCCAGACATCGTGCGGCCAAAAGTGGGTGTTATCGGTCCTGATAACACCCACTTTTGGCCGCACGCCCACCCTCTCAACCGCAGACGCGGGCATGCGTTTCTCGCCCCGGGCGCGCGAGCACGGCGGAGTCCGAGGACCCCGCCGTGCTTACGTCCCATCCGCCGCTTCAAGTGCGGCGGATGCCCGGTGTCAGATCTGTGTCGACGATGTCGGCATAGAGAGCTACCGGTCGATAACTCATCGCGCGCTATCGCCGGTTTCTGGTACCAAGCGACTGTCTGCGGTCGCCCAGGTCATGAAGGCCTGCTCACCCTCGAGCGGTGCCTGGGTCGCGTGCGACAGCGGGAACCGGGCGACGATCGACTGACCCGACGCCGCGCGACCGTACACGACGACGTCGCTGCCCAGGTACACGCAGTTGTAGATCTTCACCGCAATCGAGTTGACACCGCCGCTCTCATACGCCACGCGCACGTGCTCGGGGCGCACCATCAGCAGGTCACCCGCACCCGCGGGGAGGTCAAACCGGTGCCCGTTCTCCTCCTCGAATCCACTACCTGCAGGCCGTCCCTTGAAGAGGTTCGACTCACCGATGAACTCGGCAACGTAGCGCGTTTGGGGGCTGTCGTACAGTTCCTTCGGCGTACCGAGCTGCTCGATCCGGCCGTGCTTCAAGAGCGCGATGCGGTCTGACATTGTGAGCGCCTCGTGCTGATCGTGCGTCACGAAGATGAACGTGATGCCGAGCTCCTGGTGAATACGCCGAATCTCGAGCTGCATTTCTTCGCGCAGGAGCTTGTCGAGCGCGCCGAGCGGTTCGTCCATGAGTAGCACGCGCGGCTCAAACACGATTCCACGCGCGAGCGCGACGCGCTGCTGCTGGCCACCAGAAAGCTGATCGGGCTTGCGGTCGGCGAGGTGGCTCATCTGAATCATGCTGAGCACATCGTCGACACGCCGCTTCACCTCATCCTTGGGGCGCCGCTGGCGGCGCAACCCAAACGCGACGTTCTCCCACACGTTCATGTGCGGAAACAGCGCGTAGTGCTGAAACACCATGCCGAGGCCCCGGCGGTGCGGCGGCTTGCGCGTAATGTCTTCGCCATCGACCTCGAGCCGACCACCATCGGCCCGCGTGAAGCCAGACACAATATTCAGCAGCGTCGACTTACCCGAGCCGCTCGCGCCCAACAGGGTAATGAACTCACCAGCGTTAATATCGAGGCTCACACCGTCGAGCACCGTGAGGTTGCCGTAGGTCTTGCGCACATCAGACACCCGGATCGCGGCGCCTGTGTGCTGGTCAAGGGTTGAAATCTGTTCGGTGTACGTGAGTTGGCTCGTCATGCCAGATCCTCCTGGAGTGAAAAATTGCGCTTGTTACGTCGTCGCTCCCCGGCGCTCGAGAACAACTTGATGACTCCCTGGCCCGCGAACACCGCAAGAATCACCACGAGAGAGATGGTCGAGATGGCGGCGATCGTTGGATCGATCTGCACGCGAATGCCCGACCACATTTTGACGGGCAGCGTGGTCACATCTGGGCCCGAAAGGAAGATAGCGACCACGACCTCGTCCCAGCTTGTAATGAACGCGAAAAGCGCGCCCGCGAGCATGCCCGGAAGAATGAGCGGCAGCGTGATGCGAAAGAACGTGCCGATGGGGCTCGCTCCCAGGTTCATCGCGGCCATCTCTAGACGTCGATCAACGCTGCTGAGCGAGGCCACCACGTTAATGAGCACGTAGGGCACTCCCAGTGCGGTGTGCACGAGCACGAAGCCAAGCGTGGTTTGTGTGAGCCCCAGCCCCAAAAAGGTGATGTACACGGCCAGACCGACGATCACAAACGGCACGATCATCGGCGCGAGCAACACGGCCATAATGGCGCCACGAAACGGAAACTGACCGCGCACGAGTGCGAGTGCTGCGAGCGTGCCCAGCACGACCGACAGCAGAGCCGACAGCAGACCGATCACGAGGCTATTGCCGAGCGAGCTCATCCATGCCGCGTCAGTGAAGAAGTTTTCGTACCACTGCGTCGTAAAGCCCTCTGGTGGAAATGACAGGTACGGGCTCTCAGACCACGACATGGGAATGATGACGAGCACGGGCATCAACAGGTAAATCGCAATACCGACCGCCAGCAGCCCCAGAAAGGCGCGAGTAATTACTTTCGTGATCATGATCGCCTCATCAATGCTTTCTCAAAGTTCAAGAACTTGCCCGCCAACCCCAACAACAGCAGCGTGATCGCGAGCAGCATCGTTGCAAGGGCCGCAGCAAAGCCGTACCTCAGCACAGCCGACACCTGCTGCACAATGAGCTCACCGATCATCGTGTTCTTGGGCCCACCGAGGAGTGCGGGGGTGATGTAGTAGCCGAGCGCTTGGATGAACGTGAGCAGTAATCCCGCGGCGACGCCAGGCACGCTCAGTGGTACAAAGATGCGCCAGAACGCCCCCGCGGGCCGGGCGCCCAGGTTTTGGGCCGCCAGTCCCAATCGTTTGTCGATGCCAGACATCGTGGCGTACATGGGCAGCACCGCAAAGGGTAGCGACACCTGCACCATGCCAAAGATCACGCCCGAGAATGTACGCAGCATCGTGATCGGCTCATCAATCGCGCCCACTTCGGTGAGCATCGTGTTAATCACGCCCGTGTCGCGCAGCAGCACGATCAGCGCAAAGCTGCGCACCAGCACGCTCGTCCAGAACGGAATCAGCATGATGACCATCATGAGCGTGCGCCAAAACGGTGACACGAGCGTCATGAGGTACGCGTATGGGTACGCCAGCAGCAGCGTCACGAGCGTCACGAGCGTGGCCACGTAGAAGGTGTTGAAAATCACCTTCATGTAGAGGGGCTCGGCGAACACGGCGCGATAGTTTTCAAGGCCCAGCTCAGGGTCGGTAAAACTCTTCACGAGCATTGCCACGAGCGGAATCAAGAACACCACTACGAGAAAGATGAGCAGTGGCAGAACGAGCGCGCCCCACCCGTCTATCGCAAAGTATCGGCGCAGCTTTGACTTGGGGGCGGCGGGGCCGGGAGCCGCGGCCCCGGCGGCGGCTCCCGATTCTTCGGTCTCGACCGAGACGCTGCCAGCGGTGACTGTGCTACTCACTCTGACATCCAAACGTTCATGCGCTCGGTGACGTCGGGATAGTTCTCGGCCCAGTATCCGTAATCGATCGTGGCCGACATCTTCGCGCTGTTGTCTGCGCTGTTTGCTAGCTCCTTCTGTTCGTCAGCGCTCAGCTGCTCAAGCGCTGCGGGTGTGACGGGACCGTAGCCCGTCTGACGCGAGTACGAGGCCTGTGCCTCGGGGTTCGAGAGCACCCAGACCATCCAGTCTTCGGCGAGGTCTTTGTTCGGGTAGCCGGCGGGGATCACGATCTGCTCGTAGGTGCCCAGCGCGTCGGCGTACTCGTTAGCGACCGGTTCGCCCTCGCTCTGCGCCTTAAAGATGCGGCCGTTCCACGCCTGCACGAGCGGCGCTTCGCCGCTCGCTACCAGCTGGGTCTGCTGGTCACCCGTGTCGTACCACACGATGTGATCCTTGATCGTGTCGAGCTTCGCAAATGCGCGGTCGAGATCGAGTGGGTAGAGATCTGCCGGGGCCACCCCGTCTGCGAGCAGGGCCGCTTCGAAAATGCCCCCCGTCGCGTACTTCCAGAACCCGCGCTTGCCCGGAAACTTCTCAACGTCAAAGAACTCTGCCCAGCTGGTCGGGTGGGCATCGGGGAATTTATCGGTGTTGTACCCGATCGTGAAGCCATACATCAGGATCGGAATACCGCAGTCGCTCATGTACTGCGGGTCAACGCCGTTGTCTTTGGCCGCCTGCTTCACATCGTCGCTGAGCTTTTCGATCGTTCCATCAGCACAGGCCGTGTCGGTGAAGTTCGGCTCCACCTCGACCGTGCCCCAGGTGACCTTGCCAGCCTTCACCATGGCGTCAAGCTTGGCGTAGTCGGTGGGCTGATCCTCCTTCATCGTCACCCCAGCCTCTTCGGCCCAGGGCTTATAGAAGGACTCGAGCGCGACGCGCTGCGTCTCACCTCCCCAGTCCACCATGGTGAGGGTTTTATCGGAGTCACCCTCAGCGCCCCCGGCACACCCAGAGAGCACAAGCGCCGCGCTGGTAAGCCCCACGGCAGCTACGACAAGTTTCTTATTCATGAACGTCCTCCTTGACGTCACTTCATTAACTGAGTAGCCAGTCAATACTGACCACTATGTCAGGCACATCCCGTATTGGCAACAGTTACTTGCTACAGCGACATCCAAACGTTCATGCGCTCGTTGACCTCTGCGTAGTGTTCTGCCCAGTAGCCGTAATCAATGAGGGCCGACATCTTCTTACTGTTCTCAGCACTGTTCGACATTTCGGCCTGCTCAGCCTCGCTCAGCAGGTCAAACGTGGCCGGCGACACCGGGCCATAGCTGCTGCGCTTGGAGTACTCGGCCTGTGCCTCGGGATGCGAAAGCACCCAGACCATCCACTCCTCGGCGAGCTCGGTCTCTGCGTAGCCCTGAGGAATAACCATCTGCTCGTAGGTGCCCAGGTTCTCGCCGTACTCATTAGCTACGGGCTGCCCCGATTGCTGAGCCTGAAAGATGCGCCCGTTCCAGGCCTGCACGAGCGGTGCCTCACCGCTCGCCACCAACTGGGTCTGCTGGTCGCCCGTGTCATACCACACGATGTCGTCCTTGATCGTGTCGAGCTTGGCAAACGCGCGGTCGAGGTCGAGCGGATACAGGTCGCCAGGCTCCACCCCGTCAGCGATCAGCGCCGCCTCAAAGATGCCCCCGGTCGGGTACTTCCAGAATCCTCGTTTACCGGCAAACTTGTCGGTGTCAAAGAACTCAGCCCAGGTCTCAGGGTGCCCATCAGCGAACGTGTCTGTGTTGTAGCCGATGGTGAAGGCATACTCGAGAATGGGAATCGCGCACTCCCCCATTTGAGCCGGGTCGACATCGTTGTCGATGGCAGCCTGCTTAACACTGTCACTGAGCTTCGTGAGTTTGCCCGCCGCGCACGCTGTCTCGGCGTAGTTGGGTTCCACTTCAACGATCCCCCAGCTCACCTTGCCCGCATCAACCATGGCGTCGAGCTTGGCGTAGTCGGTCGGCTGATCCTCTGCGAGCGCGATGCCCCGCTCGGCCGCAAACGGCTCAAACAGCGTCTCGGCACTGATCTGTTGCGAGACCCCGCCCCACTCAACGTGGGTGAGCGTCTGCTCGTCGGTGCCGCCAGCCGATGCCCCGCCGCCGCACCCGGTGAGTGCAAGGGCAAGCACGCCTGCACCCGAGACCATCAACACTGTGTTCTTCTTCACTTTCGTCCTCCTTGACGCATCGTGAATACCGCATGTACAGGATGTACTACATAAAAAGCCGCATGGGCACGTGCACGAGGGCAACCCCCTCGTAGGCGAGAGCCTCGTTCACCCGCGCTTCAAGTTCGTGGGCACTCGCCACGGCGAAGCCGCGCCCGCCGTAGGCGTCGGCAAGCAAAGGCCAGTTCGGCTGGGTCAGCCGTACGGCGATGGGTGGCATGTCCCGGTCCACCTCGTTTTGCTCGATTTCACCGTACCCACCGTTGTCGACACACACGACCGTGAGGTTGAGTCCCTGCTCAGAAGCGGTCTGCAACTCTGACACCGAGAACATCAGCGCACCATCACCGGTCACGCACACGACCGGCCGCTCCGGGCTTGCAAGCTTTGCGCCGATCGCCGCGGGAAGACCGTAGCCCAGCGTGGCATAGGTGGTCATATTGATGCTCTCGGCGGGGCCCGTCACGCGAAAGTGGCTCGCCATGCCGGCGTAGCAAATCTGCGACGAGTCCCCCGTGATGATCGTGCCCGGGGGCAGCGCAGCTGCGATCCGGCGCGAAACCTCGCCGATACCGGCGCCGTAGCGATCGGCCTCCGCGAGGCACTCTTTGCGCACCTGCGTAAGATCCCGCCACGGCACGCGCGCCTCGCGCGCAATGCTGGCGACGCCCGCCTCAAGCGCGGGCAGCGCGTCGCCCACATCGCCCACTAGCACGAGATCTGCCTGCAGGTTCACGCGCGCTTGAGCGGCATCAATGTCGATCCGGATCACGCTGCCCCCGGGCTGAAGCTCGCCCGCGGCAAACTCTCCCTCGGCCAGCTTCGTACCCACCACCAGCAGCACATCGGCTTCATTGAGCAGCGACACCGCGGTCCCCAGCCGGAGGTCTGCGCCGATGGACAGGGCGTGCGACTCCGCAAGCACCCCCTTGCCGTTGGAGCTCGTGACCACGGGCGCTCCGAGCATCTCAGCGAGGCGTGCAAGCGACTCGCGGCCGCGCCGCGCGCCAGCCCCCGCGATAATGGCGGGGCGATTCGCACTGCCGAGAAGCTCCGCCGCCTGCTGCAGATCAGCCTGCTGCAGGTCACCATGCACAGTCTCGGGCGTGACCGCGCGCGGCAGCAAGAGGCTTTCGTCAACATCAACGGCCACCTCGAGCAGGTCGAGTGGCACCTCGATGTATGTGGGGCGCGGCCTGCCGGTTTGTGCGCGCGCGAAGGCCTCGTGCACCGCCTCAACAGCCTCGTGGACCGTGCTCACGCGCACCGCATGGTCGACAATCGCGGCGGCGGCGGCGAGCTGGTTCTTCGTCTCGTGCAGCATGCCGCTCGTGCTGCCCTCGCGCCCCCTGGGCACGCCCGGCGCCAAGATGAGCATGGGGCGCGACTCGCAGTAGGCGGTGCCGGCGGCCGAAAGCGCGTTGAGGAGGCCGGGCCCTGACGTGGTGAGAATGACCCCGGGCAGCCCGGTGCGCTGCGCCCAGGCATCAGCAGCGTATCCGGCGCCCTGCTCGTGGCGCGAAGTCACGGCACGCATGCCGAGGCTCTCGACGGGGCGGTAAAACTCAAGGTTGTGCGTGCCCGGAATACCGAAGACCGTGTCGACACCGTAGCCGCGCACCGTGCGCATAATCGCCAGGCCAGTGTTGTGGGGATCGATAGTCATAGTGTTGCATTCCTTTCGTTTGCTTCCATGCGCGCTAGCCGCTCGTGCGACAGCTTGAGGGCAGCCTCCCTGGGCGTAACGCCGTCGCGGTCGGCAGCCCGCAGCACCTCGCTTGTGAGCTCGCCCAGGCGTGTATCGAGCATGGCTCGTGAGGACTCCCAGGTGCCGTCGATATCACCAAATAGCAGCCACCACCACCAGGCATTGGTGCCAGAATTGGCCACAAAGTCGGGGATCACCTCAACGTCGCGCGCGGCCAGACGGGCCTCTGCTTCGGGGGTCACGGGCAGGTTGGCGGCTTCTACGATGATGCTCGCACGCACCTCGTCGCAGTTCTCCGCCGTCACGCAGCCCGAGATGGCCGCGGGCACCAGCAGATCGCATTCGACGCGCAGCCACTCAGCCCCAGGCAGCTCAGCGGCTCCGTCGGGTAGCCGCGTGCGATCGACAGAACCGAACTGGTCGCGGGCGGCGAGGAGCGCTTCGACGTCGAGCCCGTTCTGATCCACGATCACGCCGCCCGCGTCGACGACGCCTACGACCCGCACACCCGCACGGGCCAAGAATCGCGCCGTAGCGCCGCCCATTGACCCCAGGCCCTGTACCACCGCGCGCACCCGCTCCGGGGCGAGACCCCGTGCTTCAAGGGCGGTGAGTGCAGCGACGGTGACACCGTATCCGCCGACCATCTCGTCTTGTGAAATACCATCGACCTGCACGGCAAAGGCGCGTGCCATGCGCGTATCGGCCACTGCGGCTTGGTCACCCAGCAGCGCGCGCACGGGCGCCACGGAGCTGCCCCAGCCTCGGCGCTCAAAGATCTCGTCGATGTCGACCTGGCGCACGCCCAGGTCTTCGCCCACGGCCCAGTAGCTGCGCAGGATCGGTGTCAAGCTGTCAAGAAACCGTTCGAGCACCCCCGTTGCGGCCGGGTCTCGCGGATCAAAGTTGATGCCGCCCTTCGCGCCTCCCACCGGCACGTAGGCCATGCCCTCGCGCAGGTGCACTGATTCTTTCTTCGTCATCGCCTGCGCCAGGCCTCGCACTTCGTCGAGCGTGCACCCCGCCCGCATGCGAAGCCCCCCGCTCGACACCCCGCGCAGGAGGCGGTCAATGACGACGTAGCCCACCGCGCTCGTTTCATGGTCTTGCCAGGTGATCTCCATAAAGGACGGGCGAGATTTCACGGTCGCTTGCTGCATTCGATACTCCTCTTTGAGATCGGTGATGTGGGTGCGAAACCGTCTAGATCATAACTAAATGACGGTTCAGTTAATGAGTGTGCACGACTCGCTACGTCGCGTCAAGCGAAATCTCGAGCTGGCGCACCAGGTACTCACGCACCCACTCGGTAAGCGTCACGTCAGGGATCACCTGCGGCGCGGTCAGGCGGCGAACGACGAGGCCGTTCATAAAGCTGACAAGCTGTTCGGTGGCGGCGGCCACCCCCCGCTCCCCCGGTTCGACCGCCCGCGCAAGTCCCCGGTCGCTGCAGGCCCGCACCGCCGTCGCAAACAGTTCGCGCCAGTCGTCATCACACGCGCGAATCACGCTCGCAAACTGCTCGTCGAACTGACTCGCGGCCCAGCCATCGAGCCACAGCCTCCAGCTGCGTGCCCCCGCACTCGTCGGTAGATACCAGGCCGTCAGCTTCACGAGAGCCTCAGTGGGGTGCCCGCTCTGCGCCAGAATCGCGCGGGCCGCTTCAAGATCTCGCCCCGCTTCAGATGCAAACGCGGCTGCAAGCAGTGCCTCTTTCGTGCCGAAGTGATACATCACGAGCCCGGCACTCACCGATAATTTGCGCGCCACGTCAATGACGCGCACCGCCTGATGCCCGCGCTCGCCCACGAGCTCCACCGTGGCCTGCAGAATCTCATCACGCCGCGCCTCGCCACTCAATCGCTGCCTCATTGCGCCTCCACCATCCGCCTGAACAACTGAACCATTGATCAGTAACTCCAATATCGATAGCGTAAGCGCATGTCACTCAAAGCAGAGGTCGAACACACCATCACCGCTCAGCGATCAGAGTTCGTCGAGATCAGCCATCAGCTTGCCGACCACCCAGAGCTGGGAATGGAGGAGGTGGGCGCCGCAAACTTGCTCGCCACCTCACTCGAACAGCAGCAGGGGGTGAGCGTGCAGCGTGCGCTAGCCGGGGTACCCACCGCGCTGCGTGCGACCGCGGGCTCGGGCGACCTCGTCATTACGCTGTGCGCCGAGTATGACGCGCTGCCCGGGATTGGCCACGGGTGCGGGCACAATCTCATCGCCGCTACAGCCTACGGCGCGTTCACCGCGCTCGCTCCCCTCGCCGATCGACTCGGCATCACCGTTCAGCTCGTAGGCACTCCGGGCGAAGAAAACGCGGGCGGCAAAATCATGCTGCTCGAACGGGGAGCGTTCGCAGGCACTCACGCGGCGCTCATGCTGCACCCCGGCCCGCGCAACTACGGCTCGATGACGCCGCTCGCCTCAACCGATATCTCGGTGAGCTTCACCGGCGCGCCAGCGCACGCTTCGTACGCGCCACACCTCGGGCGCAACGCGCTCGACGCACTCACGGTCATGATGACGGCCGTAGGGCTCGCCAGGCAGCAGCTCGAACCCTGGCAGCAGATTCACGGGGTACCCGTATCTCCCTTTGGTACCGCGAATGTCATTCCGGCCGCCGCCGAGTCTTCTTGGATGGTACGCGCCGCGACCCTCGAGAGCATGCACAGGGCCGTCTCCACGCTCGAGCGGTGCGCGCGAGCTGGCGCGATTGCCGCGAACTGCGAGTTCGAGTTCTCGGTGAACCCGGTCGCCTACGCCGAACTCGAGGCCGATGCCGATCTCCTGGAGTTCTATCAGCGCAGCGCCACCACCGCCGGCGTGGCAGGTCCGCTCTTCGAGCCCCGTGGTGGCTCGACCGATATGGGCAACCTGTCACTCCATGTACCCGCGATTCATCCCATGCTGCAGCTGGGAGACGGGAGCGCCGGGATCCACACCCGCGAGTTTGCGCAGGCGGCCCGCGGCAGCGCCGGAGACGACTTTGTGGTGGCGGGCGCCACCCTACTGAGCCACGTCGTCATTGATGCCGCGCAGCACCCCGACGTGCGCGCGCGACTACTGCGACAAGACCGCAACACTCAGCCCTGGAGCTAGTGGCGCAGCGAAGCGGTGTGGGGAGCGTACGCCGCTCCCCACACCGCTTCGCTGTTACGCGCTATGACTACGCGTGGCGTGTATTACTGTGCCATCCACACGTTGAACCGCTCAGTCACCGGGCCATAGTTGTCGGCCCAGTAGCCGTAGTCCATGGTCGCAGCCGCCTGGGAATTGACGGTCTCGCTGCCCGCGAGCTCGGCCTGCACGTCCTCAGGAACGAACTCGAGCGCCAGCGGTGAAGCGGGCCCGTAGCCCGACTCGACCGCCTGGTTGCCCTGCGCCTCGGGGTTCGACAAGAACCACACCATCCATTCCTCGGCAAGCTCGGTGTTGGGGTAGCCCTTTGGAATCACCACGTGTTCATACGTGGTGAGGTTCTCACCAAACTCGTTGGCGACGGGCTGGCCGTCGGCTGCTGCCTGGGTGATGCGTCCGTTCCAGGCCTGCACGAGAGGCGCCTCACCGCTCGCCACGAGCTGCACCTGCTGGTCACCCGTGTCGTACCAGACGATGTCGTCTTTAATGGTGTCGAGTTTTGCAAATGCGCGGTCAAGGTCGAGCGGGTACAGGTCGGCCGGAGCCACCCCGTCGGCAAGCAGCGCCGCTTCAAAAATGCCGCCGGTGGCGTACTTCCAGAACCCTCGCTTACCGGGGAACTTCTCGGTGTCAAAGAACTCTGCCCACGTGGTGGGGTGAGCGTCGGCAAACTTGTCGGTGTTATACGCGATCGTGAAGGCGTACTGCAGAATCGGAATTCCACACTCGCTCAAGAACTCGTCACTCACCTCCGCCTCTTTCGCGGCGTCAAACACGGCGTCGCTCAGCTTGGTGAGGGTGCCCGCCTCACAGGCGGTGTCGGTGTAGTTGGGCTCGGTTTCAACGATGCCCCACGAGACCTTGCCAGCCTCGACCATTGCGTCGATCTTGGCATAGTCCGTGGGTGAGTCCTGGCGAATCGTCACCCCGTTCTCTTGCGCCCACGGCTCGATCACGGTGCTCACGTGAGCATCTTGCGCCCCACCGCCCCACATTGTCACCGCGAGGGACTTCTCGTCGTTGCCGCCGCCACCTCCGCCCGCGCATCCGGTCAGGGCCAGCCCCGCGATCGCTACGGCGGCGACCGCGCCCCGCGCCTTCTGAGATGTAAACATTGAGCGTCCTCCTCGACGTCTGTTACGTTCTATCCGTGAAATTCCTACCACTTTAGTGATCCGGCACTTCAATAATGAGCGCGTCTCCCTGACCACCGCCCCCGCACAGGGCTGCCGCCCCGATACCGCCGCCGCGGCGGCGAAGTTCGTAGGCGAGCGAGAGCACGATGCGCGCTCCGCTCATACCCAGTGGGTGGCCGAGCGCGATCGCACCGCCGTTCGGATTCACACGATCGAGGTCGACTCCGAGTTCACGCGCAGACAGCAGCGCAACACCCGCGAACGCCTCGTTCAGCTCGAACAGGTCGAGCTGCCCGACATCGATGCCCGACGTCTCGCACGCGCGCTCGATCGCGCGCGCGGGCTGCAGCAGCAGTGACGTGTCGGGGCCAGCGACCGCCGCACTCGCCCGCACGCGCGCAAGCCACTTGAGGCCGCGCCGCTCAGCCTCAGACCGCGACATGAGTACAAGCGCACAGCCGCCGTCAGACAGCTGTGAGGACGAACCGGCCGTGATGATGCCGTCTTGCGCAAATGCTGGCCGAAGACGAGCAAGCCCCTCGGCGGTCGTATCGTCACGAATACCCTCGTCGTGCTCCACGACGGTGGTGCCGCGTCGCCCCACTATTTCATAGGGCGCGATCTCTTCGGCGAATGTGCCTGCGTCTCGGGCACGCGCGGCACGCGCATGCGACCGAGCCGCGAACTCGTCGAGCTCTTCGCGCCTCAACCCAAAGGGCTCTTGATGCTGTTCGGTGGCAGCGCCCATCGTGCAGTGGTCAATCGCGCAGAATAGGGCGTCCCTGTTGAGCGTGTCTTCTAGCGCGCCGTCACCGTACGCAAAGCCTGCACGCGCGCCACGCACGACGTGCGGTGCACCCGTCATCGACTCGAACCCGCCGGCCACCGCGACAGCGCGCTCACCGAGCCTAATTGCGCGATCGAGCACCGATACTGTGGCGAGCCCCGAGGGACACAATCGGTTGAGCGTGGTGGCTGAGGCGCCCAAACCAATTCCGGCGGCCAGCGCAGCCTGCCGGGCCGGGTTCGGGCCGAGCCCGGCCTGAATCACATTGCCCAGCAGCACCTCTTCAACGTCGCCAGCAGAAACGTGCGCGCGCGAGAGCGCCGCGCGTATGGCGTGAGCGCCGAGGTCGGGGGCGGCAATCTTGCCGAGGGCACCGCTTAATCGACCGACCGGGGTGCGCGCGCCCTCGACGATAACGGTTTCTTCCATGTGGGACTCCTGTCTCAGCGCCGAAACGGCGGGGTATTACGCGGGATAGGGGCGGGGCGACTGGTGCCGCTCCCGCCCCGAATGCACTACAGGTTGCGCGAGATCACGAGGCGCATAATGTCTGAGGTGCCCTCCTCGATCTCTTCAAGTTTCGCGTCGCGCATCCACTGCTCAACCGGGAACTCGCGCGAGTAGCCCCAACCGCCCAGCGTCTGCACCGCAGCCCAGGTGCTGTACGCCGCGGTTTCTGAGGCCTGCAGCTTTGCCATCGCGGCCTCACGCGCGATCGGCTTGCCCTGGTCGAACATCTTGGCGGCGCGCAGCGTCTGCAGCCAGGCGGCGTCGATGCGGGTCGCCATGTCAGCAAGTCGAAACGCGACGGCCTGGTGCTCGATGATGGGCTTGCCGAACTGCACACGCTCACGCGCGTAGTTCAGCGCGTACTCGTAGGCCGCGCGCGCGCAGCCCGTGGCGGCGGCGGCGAGCACGATACGCGAGGCATCAAACGTCTTCATGAGGCCAAAGAAGCCCTGCCCTTCTTCACCCAGGCGGTTCTCCTCGGGCACGAACACGTCGTCGAAGAACAGTTCGCGGCAACGAATCGCGCGCTGCCCCATCTTCTTCATGGGTTCGCCCATCGTGAAGCCGGGGGCGTCCTTCTTGACAAGAAACGCACTAACCCCGCGCGAGCGCTCGTTCGGATCGGTCTTCGCGAACACCACGTACTGGTCGGCGTAGCCCGAGTTCGAGATCCAGGCTTTCTGGCCGCGCAGCAGGTACCCGCCCTCGGTGCGCACGGCCTGGGTGACGATCCCCGCCGCGTCTGATCCGGATCCAGGTTCGGTGGTGGCGAGAGCAGTGAGCACCGGGTTCTCGCCTGTGAGCGGGCGCAGCCACTTCTCCTTCTGCTCGGGGGTGCCCAGCACGAGTAGTGGATCGGCGAAGAAGCCGTTGGAGCACAGAAAGTTGCCGATGCCCAGGTCGCCCCAGCACAGCTGCTCTTGCACGAGGCACTGAGTGAACAGATCAGTAAACCCGCCACCACCGAACTCCTCGGGAATCATGAAGTCGGTGATGCCCACCTTTGCGGCTTCTTGGAAGAGGTCGAGCGGCGAACCGTCATCGGCCTCGTCGACTTCGCGGCCGCGGGGACGCACCTGCTCGGCCGCAAAGTCGCGGCAGAGCTCGACGATTGCCTCCTGCTCGTCGGTGAGCTGCCAGATGCTGCGGGTGCTTTCCAAAAGATCCATCGGTGGTTCCTTTCGGGGTTTCGACGAGCGCGAGGTTGCGCTGGCCGGTGATTGATGAAGTGGTGATACGTGCAGGTAAGTCTGAGTTATTCGGCGAGGCAGTCGACGATGATCGCCGAGTCTGGCCCCACGCGCACCGGGTTGAGTTCGATTTCGCCTACCGCCGGGCTTGCGGCCAATACGTGGCTCAGGTCAGAGACCACGCGGGCCAATACGTCGCGGTCAAGTGCGGGCCGGCCGCGCCAGGGTGCAAGCAGTTTGGCGCTGCGCAGCTCGTCGATCATGCCGCGGGCTGTTTCGAGCGAGACCGGCGCGAGCTCGACGCGCAGGTCTTCCCACACCTCGGTCTCGGTGCCGCCATAGCCCACAGAGATCACGGGCCCAAAGGCCGGATCGCGACGTGCGGCGACGATGAACTCGGCGACGTGTTCACGAGTGTCTTGCGCTTCGATCGTGTATGCGCCGTCGCCGATTCGAGCGTGCATGCTCTCGAACGCCGCTGCGGTGGCCTCGGGACCCGTGAGTCCCAGCGCCACGCCTCCCGCCTCTGTTTTGTGAGCGAGCCACGCGGCCTTCAGCACAACTGCACCCCCCAACTCGTTCGCGGCGGCGGCCGCCTCGTGGGCGGTGCGCACCGTGCGCACAACTGGAAAGGGAAACCCCGCCGTCACAAGTGCTGCGCGTAGGTCGGCCTGACTGCCACCCGCGATTGGTGCGACCTCCTGGTGAAGCGCAGGGCGTGCAGTGGCAGGGTCTTTGATCCGGCTCGTGCGGGCCGCGAGCTCGTATGCCGCCGTGATGGCAAGCAGGGCGTCTTCGATGCGCCCGTACACAGGCACGCCGGTGTCACGCAGCTGCTCGGCCACTCGGCTGTCTGCTGCCATCGCGTGCACAACGACCGGGGCGCCCGCGATTTCGGTGAACCGTGCGGCGACGGTCGCCTCGGCTTCGTGCAGCGCCGGGGTGTCGTGACCATAACTACAGAAGTACCCCGACACGACCACCGCATCAACCTCCCCGCTTTCTGCGAGCAGTCGCGCAAGGTCGACATAGACGTTCAGGTTCGCTTCGCCCGACCCCGCGAGGTCGATCGGGTTGCGCGTCGATGCCTGCTCCGACAGCATCGCGTGCATGCGCGTGCGCAGTGCGTCGCTGAGCGGCGGCAGCTCGAGGCCGAGGTGCGACGCCTGATCGGCCGCGATCCCGCCTTGTCCGCCGCTGTCGCTGATCACCGCAATGCGCGGCCCCTCGGGCGCTTCGACACGATCAAGATACGACGCGATCTGCACCAGGTCGCTCGGTGTACTGACCCGCAGGGCGCCGGCGGCTCGGCAGGCCGCGTCGACCAAATCCATGGGCGACGTCATGGCCCCGGTGTGCGATTGGGCCAGTTGCCTACTCGCGGCGCTCTCACCCGTGGTGAGCAGCAGTACACGCACGCCAGCGGCGGCTGCCTCGCGTACGGCCGCAAACAGCTCCCCCGCTCCCGCGAAGTCTTCGAGGTAGAGACCGATCGTCTTGGTGCGCGAGTCGCCCGCAACCGATCGAATGACCTCGGTGGCGTGCACGTCTGTTTGGTTACCCAGCGATACAAAGCGCGAGATCCCCACGCCGGCACGCACACCGAGCGCGGCGATCTCGCTCCCGAGCTGCCCACTCTGGGAGATGATCGCGAGCGACCCCGGGCGCATGCTGCCCCACATCAGCTGCAGCTCGCCCTCGGCTGAATAGATCCCGAGACTGTTCGGGCCGATCATGCGCGCGCCGTACTCGCTGAGCAGCTGGGCCGCGGCGGCTTCGTCGTGCATCTGCGCGGCCACCACCAAAAATGCACGCACTCCCTTGCTGAGGGCATCGCGCATCACCTCGAGCACCAGGTGCCCTGGCACCGCAATGGCGAGCAGCTCTGGCACCTCGGGGAGACTGTCGAGCGATGGGTAACTCTGCATCCCTGCGATCTCACCCCCGGCGCTGTTGATCAGGTACACGCGCCGGCGTGTGCGCCCAATCCCGGCCCCCATCGCGAGCCAGTGCCCCCACTTGGCGGGGTTTGAGGACGCCCCAATGACCGCCACCGAAGCCGGGTCATGAAATGCGTTCAAGTCGTGTGTTACCCGAGGGTTCACGTGCTGAAAGTCTTGCGCGGAAAGCAACATCTTCGTCCTTATTCCGTGGCGTCATTGCCATTAATTGATTCACCAGTTAATTTACGGGATACGGGTTAGCCCGTCAAGGATTGTCTTCAAATATCGTGGGCGATTATTGAAACACGGCTCACTTGCCGCCGGCGCGCAACAGGTCGCGCACAAACTCGGCGCACAGCCGCTGCATCTTATCGACCGTAATCACGGTCGATCCCAGCAGCGCCTGCACGGCAAGACCGTCGAGCATGGCAATGAGCTTGTTCACCGCCGATGCCGGATCAGGGCTCACAAACACCCCCTGCTCAACACCCTCGTCAATCAAGCCACCAATGAGCCTGCGCCATTCGTCGTATGCCGCGTCGTTGACGCGCCGCAGCTGCTCATCTTGAAGCGCCCCCACCCACAGCTCAAGCCATACGTGCCACGACTCGCTCGTGACATCGTCTTTGGGCACATAGGTGTCGAGCAGGAGCTGCAGTTTTTCATCAACGGGTAGTTTTTGCGCCAGCAGTGAGGCGCGCCGCTCAACTGAGCTTGCAAAATTATCTTCGAACGTCTCTCGGATAAGGTCGTCTTTGCTCGCAAAGTAATAGTGCACGATCCCCGGCGATACTTTTGCTTCGCGCGCAACATCTGCGACCCGCAACATGGCGACACCACGCTGCACCATGACGCGACGCGTCGCCGCCATTATTTGAGCTCGCCGCTCATCTTCAACACTCGGGCGTACCATCGCGGCACTTCCTCTCAAAACTGTTGCGGAAATTGAGTTTCATCGTAGCGCCTGCGTGATTCCTGTTACGCACAGGCCATGACCCGCTGCACTACAGCAGCTCCAAAACTTCTTCTGCGGCACGCCTACCGGAAGAGACCGCGCCGTCGATGTATCCGTTCCACCTGCTCGCGGTTTCAGTGCCCGCCCAGTGAATCGCTCCGGTCGCGGCACGCCACCCCGCTTGGCCATGCTCCACCCAAGCGCCGGGGGTCGGGTTCGCGGCGTAGGCGCCACCGATAAACGGCTCGACCGCCCAGTCCTTCTCGACGTAATCAACGCATGCGCGCGCATCGCTGCCGAAGAGCTCTACGAGCTTTGCGAGCACTTCTTCGCGGCGATCAGGCGCGGGGAGTGCCCGCCACCGCGCAATCTTGTCGGCGTAGATAAAGCACACCAGCACCCCGCGGCGCGCATCGTGGGGCGAGTTATCAAACACAAAGCCGAGCGCGCTGTCATCGTAAATCGTGGCCTCTCCGCTCAGGTCGCGTGAGCGCCAAAATGGGGTGTCGTAGCTCACGTGAATCTTGATCACGTCACCCATCGGCGATTTGGCCAGCCATCGACGGCGCGGGACCGGCAGCTCGGGCCGAAACACTATCTGCGCCGTGGCGGGCGGCGGTGTCGCTACGATCACGCGCGCGGCATGCACGGTGAGTGTGCCTGTTTCTACCGTCACACCCTGCTCGGTCTGCGTCACTGCGCGCACCGGCTGATTGAGGTGCACCCGGGGCCCGAGCACACTGGCAATATCAAGTGCGATCGACTGCGCTCCGCGCTCAAAGCGCGTCTCCTGTGCACACCCCTCAGCTTCCATGAGCTGTTCAAACCCACCCGCCGACGCGATGTAGAACAAGAAGTGCAGCAGCGAGATGTCGCGCGGCTCTACCGTCCAGACGCTCTGCACCGCGAGACGAAATCTCAGGCGGGCGTCTGCGCTCGGCACGGTGCGCTCGAGAAAGGAGTGCACCGTCTCACTATCCATTGCTTCTGCGCCCGGCGTCAGGGCCGGATCATCAAGATTGACCGCGAGCGCTAGGCGATCGATGTGCTCCATCGCCGCCAAGTACTCGGGCATTCCCGGCGCTCCATCGGGCCCTGCGACCTGAAAGTGCCGCTGCACGCCGTCGCGCCAGAGCTCAATATTGTGACCAGCCAGGTACGTTGGAAACGTGGGCGCACCGAAGCGCTTCACCAGCGCATAAAAATCATGCTGGGTGGGGCCAATCCACTGACCGCCGTGATCTATCACCACACCCGCGTCGTCTATGGCAGACAGCGTACGACCACCCACCCGCGCACCAGCTTCGAGCACTAACACTTCTACCCCGCGGTCATGCAAAGCCAGGGCAGCCGATAGGCCGGCATAGCCAGCACCCACCACGACCACTGCCGTTTCAACGTGACAACCCATCGCTGCGCTTCCTTGCGAGTCCATATTCCTCAGCATAATGGGTTAACTGGTCAGTCAGTCAAGAACAATTTTCACTTGACAACACCCGTCCATTCCTCCATGCTCTCGTATTGATTGGTTCACCAATCAGAAATCGAGGTCAATGTGGACAACGAACACGCGAGTGACGAGCTCGAAGCCGAGCTTGAGCGCCGTTTGGCGCGCATGGAATCACCCGGCTGCGGCGGAGCAGCGACCGGCATCATCAACGCGCCGGGCCTCACCCCCCGCTAACCCCTCTTCTAAGGACTGAGATGAAGATCATCGTGCTTGTCAAAGAAGTCCCCGACACCTACGGGGACCGAAAACTCAGCCTCGAGACCGGCCTTGCCGAGCGAGACGCGTCCGAGAAAGTACTCGACGAGATCTGCGAACGCGCACTCGAGGTGGCACTCTCGCACGCAGATACAGCGGGCGACACAGAAATTACCGTCCTCAGTATGGGCCCCGACAGCGCCGCCGCAGCCCTGCGCAGGGCACTATCAATGGGCGCACACTCCGCCATACACATCACCGACGACGGACTCATCGGAGCCGACCTCGGCCTCACTGCGCGTGTGCTCGCCGCCGCGATTACGCGACAGTCCTATGACCTTGTACTCACCGGTAATCTCTCAACCGACGGCGCAGGCGGTACGGTACCGGCGATGATCGCTGAACTGCTTGCCGTACCGCTCGCGAGTGGGCTCAGTGAAATCACACTCACGGAAGACGAACTGTCGGGCGTGCGCCCGTTTGACGGAGGCACGCAACGGCTGCGAGCCACGCTGCCGGCGGTGGCGTCAGTCACCGAGGCATTTCCTGACGCACGGTTTCCAAACTTCAAGGGCATTGTCGCCGCCAAGAAGAAGCCGCTCGAGACTCTGGGCCTCAGTGATCTCGGCATCGACGCCGAAGACTGGTCTGTGCCGCACGCCATCATGCTCAGCGTGGCCGAACGCCCCGCACGCTCAGCCGGCGTCAAGATCGTCGACGAGGGCGACGCTGGCCAAAAGATCGCCGAGTTTCTTGTCGCGAATCGCCTGATTTAGAAAGCGCAGCATCATGATCGATCACCCACCCAAGCCCATCCTCGTAGCACTTGAAACCCTTCCTTCCGGGGCGCTTTCACCGGCCGCGGCAGAGCTTCTCGGAGCTGCCGCGAACATTGGCACCCCCATCGCCCTGGTCGACACCGAACCCGCGGCCGAGCACGCCGCGGCGCTCGGCGCATCGCGAGTGTTGATCGCGGTGGATCCTGACACGAGCCGTTTTTCGGCGCACTCGGTGGACGCACTCAGCGCGGCAGCGGCGCATATCGACCCAGACGCGATTCTCGTGTCCCACTCATTGGACGGCCGCGACACTGCGGGGGGTTACGCCGCGCGCTCGGGAGCTGCGCAATTGGTCGACGCCGTGGGCGTTTCACGCGACCCCCAGGGCGTGATTGCAGGGCACTCGGCGTACGGCGGCGCTTACACGCTCGAGTCTGCTCCCACGTTCGGTGCCCCCATCATCACGGTTCGCCAGGGTTCCATCGAGGCCCGAGCAAAGGCGCAGCCCCTCGTCGCCGAGCAGCTTGAGGTCTCGAGCTCGTCGAAGCGCAGCGCGGTCATCGAGTCCATCGATCTCACAGCGGCAGTGTCGTCGCGCCCCGAGCTCCGAGGCGCAAAACGGGTGGTAGCGGGTGGCCGCGGGCTCGCGTCACGCGAACAGTTCGCGCTCGTCGAGCAGCTCGCCGATAGTCTCGGCGCGGCGATCGGGTCGTCACGAGCCGCCGTCGATTCAGGCTACGTGGATGCGTCTACCCAGGTGGGGCAGACAGGCGTGCAAGTGTCGCCGCAGCTGTACATCGCGCTCGGCATCTCGGGCGCAATTCAGCATCGGGCGGGCATGCAGACGTCCAAGACGATTGTCGCGGTCAACAAAGACGCCGACGCACCCATCTTTGAGGTCGCCGACTTTGGTGTCGTCGGGGACCTGTTCACTGTCGTGCCGCAGCTGGTCGCGGCGCTCGAAGCTCGAAAGCAGTAGCTCATGGCTCAGCTCATTCAACCGATCCGTCGCGGCCTCCCCCGTGTCGTGGGCGGCGCCCCCTGGCCCATCCTCGAGGGTGAGCTAGTCGAGGGCGAAGTAGTCGAGGGCTCGCGGGCAGCGGAGCCCACGACCCATGCCGCTCAGGCCACTCAGGCCGCTCAGGCCGCTCAAACGCCTCCTGCTGCGCCTCTGCCCGCTCAAGCTGCACCCATGATCGAGACTTCGCAGGCACCGGCTCCCCCGCCAGGCCATTCACCGGCGACGGCAACGCGCGGCCAGAACCTGCGACGGGGGCTGCCCCGTTTGGTCGGCGGCGAGGCCTGGCCGCCAGCAACGGTCGGCCTAGCGGCAGCTCCCGAGGTGAAGCCCGCGGCAGAGCCCGCAACAGGGCCCGCACCGATCCCCAAACCGGCGCTACACCCCGAGGCCGAAGTCTTCCCTCAGGCAACGATCCAGCAAGCGGCTCCCCCGCAAGCTCCAGCTCCCCCGCATGCTTCAGCTCCCCCGCATGCTTCGGTACCGCCGGTCCCCGCTGCGGCCTCTGATCCGGGGCCAGATGAGGCCCCGCGCGTCGTGCGCAAAGCGGTCCTTTGGGCCGTGGTGCTCGTCGCCGCGGCAGGCGTCATTGTGCTGGCGGCGAGGGGCGTCACCACCCTGCCAGGCGCGCCCGAGTTCATTGCGCGGTACCCGGGAGAGTATGCGCTCCCGGCGTTTGTCGCAGACGGGTTTCCTGCCTGGGCACGCTGGACTCACTTCTTGAATTTCTTCTTCATGGCCTTGATCGTGCGCACCGGGCTGCTCGTGCGCCACCAGCAAACCCCCCAGGCGTTCTTTACCCCGCGCCGCGGCGGTAAGAAGACTTCGCTCTATCTGTGGCTGCACACGAGTGTTGACGTGCTGTGGATGGCCACAGGCGTAACCTTTGTGGTGCTGCTGTTTGCGTCGGGACACTGGGCGCGCATCGTTCCCACGAGCTGGGAGGTGTTTCCGAACGCGGCGTCGGCCATGCTGCAGTACCTCACACTCGAGTGGCCGATCGAAGACGGCTGGGTGAACTACAACAGCCTGCAGCAGCTCATGTACTTCACCGTCGTCTTCATCGCAGCCCCGCTCGCGATCATCTCGGGGCTACGCATGAGCGAGTGGTGGCCCAAGAGCACCGCTCGGTTGAACCGGTTTTACCCACTCGAGGTCGCTCGCGCTATTCACTTCCCCGTCATGCTGTTCTTCGTACTGTTCGTGATCGTGCACGTATTCCTCGTACTCACCACCGGCGCGCTGAAGAACCTCGGTCACATGTACGCGGGGGTATCAGAGCCCGGCTGGTTCGGCTTCTGGATGTTTGCTGCGAGCCTGATCGCTACCGCCGCGGTTGTGTGGGCCGCGCGCCCGCTGGTCGTGGCACCCGTTGCCCAGCTGTTCGGCCGCGTGAGCGCGCGGTGAGAGCTGCCGAGACTGCTCAGGCTACTCAGTCTGCCGAGCCCAGCAGCGTCACGGGGTTTCTCTTTGCAATCGGATCGGCCGCCCTGTTCGCGATGTCGGGTATTTTTGCATCGGCGTTGATGGAGGCGGGCTGGTCGGCGGGGGCCGCCGTCACTGTGCGGGTGTTGCTCGCTACCGCGGTGCTCGCAGTGCCCACCGTCCTCGCGCTGCGAGGCCAGTGGCGCATGGTGCTTGCAGCGTGGCAACCGGTGCTGCTGTTCGGTCTCATCGCCGTCACGCTGTGCCAGCTCGCCTACTATTTCGCGGTGCAGTACATCGCTCCCAGTTACGCCTTGCTGATCCAGTACATGGGGCCAGTGCTGCTTGTGCTCTGGGTATGGGCACGGCTGAGAAGCGCCCCGCACGCGCTCACTGTGTTCGGCGCATGCGCGGCCGTGCTCGGGCTCGTCGTGGTCTCGGGCATCGGTACGGGCGGCGCACTGCACCCCCTCGGAGTCATGTTTGCGCTTGCCGCCGCTGTGGGAAACGCCGTCTTCTATGTGTTGAGCGCCGACGCAAACCACGGCATCGCGCCGCTGCCGCTCGTGGGGCTCGGCCTCGGTGTGGCCTCTGTTGCACTCGTGGTTTCGGCAGCCATCGGCGTCATGCCGTTCACGATCGGCCAGGCAACCCCCGTAATTGCGGGGGCCAGGATCCCGGTGGCCGTCGTACTCGCCTGTTTGGCACTCCTATCGACCGTACTCGCCTACCTACTCGGTGTTGCCGCGGTGCGACATCTCGGCGCCACGGTCGCCAGTTTCACCGGGTATTCAGAGCCCATGTTTGGCATCGTCTGGACTATTCTGCTGCTCGCTATTGTGCCCACTGGCGCGCAGTGGATCGGTGCCGCCCTCATCATGGCGGGGGTCGTCACCGTCAAGCTCGGCGAGGTGCGCCAGGCGCGACGCCGGGGCTTCACGGCTTGATCAATGAGCCGTGTGACACACGTCGCCAAGCGTGCCGACCGAAAAGCGCTACGCTCGCACCTGTGAGCGTTCATCGAAGCCCGCTCGCGAAGGAGAGATCACGGTGACTGGTGCGGTGCGGCAGGCAACCCTTTCTGGGTTTGTGCTCGCGGTCGGTTCGGCGGCAAGTTTTGCGCTGTCGGGTATTTTTGCGAGCTCCTTGATCGTGGCTGGCTGGTCTGCGGGGGCCGCTGCTACGGCCCGCATCTGCGTCGCAGCGCTCGTGCTCGCTGTGCCCACAGCCCTAGCCTTGCGCGGTCAGTGGCGTCAGGTACTGCGGGCATGGCGCCCCATTCTCATGTTCGGTCTCCTCGCGGTCGTGGCGTGCCAGCTCGCATTCTTCTTCGCGGTGCAGTTCATCGCGCCCAGCCTCGCGCTACTCATCGAGTTCATGGGGCCCGTGCTCCTGATGCTGTGGATCTGGGCGCGCAGCCGCGTCGCCCCGCCGCCACTTACACTCGTGGGCGCGGCCGTGGCGGTGCTCGGGCTCGTGACGATCTCGGGGCTCGCCGCGGGCGGTTCCCTGCACCCGCTCGGCATCGCCTTCGCGCTCATCGCGGCCGTCGGCAACGCCGCGTACTATGCGGCGGGGGCCGCGTCGGATCACGGTATCGCGCCGCTGCCGTTTGTGGGTCTCGGGCTAGCGGTGGCGGCGGTGAGCCTTGCGATCGTGAGCGCGGTCGGCCTCCTACCGTTCACCGTGACGAGCGTAGACCCCGTCATCGCTGGCGCCGAAGTCTCACCGGTGTTTGTGGTCGCGGGCATGGCACTCATATCTACGGTGCTGGCGTACGTGTTGGGGGTGTCGGCTTCTCGCAGGCTCGGTGCGACGGTCGCGAGCTTCACCGGTTACTCTGAGCCGCTCTTTGGCATCGTGTGGACGATCGTGCTGCTCGCGATTGTGCCCACCGGTACGCAGTGGCTTGGCGCCGGCCTCATCTTGGCGGGCGTGGTCGCGGTGAAACTGGGCGAACTGCGGGCCGCGCGGCGAGCGGCAGCGACGCCGCTGCAATAGTGACGAAGCGGACGTGATGCCCGGGCCATAAGGTTCTTTCGATCGTGATGACCGCCTGCGCGTTCAGCGAACTATTGGGCCCTTCCCGAGACATACTCCCGCAGGCCGGGCACGGCAAATTCTAGGAGCCCGCGCCCCGCCGGCTGCACAAGCCCCGCATCGATAAGTCGAGCCCGATAGTTGCCGATCGTGTTCCTCGCAGCCCCGAGCCGTCGTCCGATGTCTGCCGTGTTCGACGGGCCTTCATCCTCTGACATTGCGCGCAGAAAGTCGAGATCCTTGGGTGACGCCGTAGCCAAGGCCGCAGCAAGCACCACACGAGTGTTCCTTCGATGTGCGGCGGCCAACGCTAGATCGACGTCTACCTCTTCCAGCGGGCCGCTTTTCGCCTCGGCCATCTGCCATAAGTGATAACCCACGAGCTGAATAAGAAAGGGGTAGCCACCGGTGGATGTGGCCGCCTTTCGCACAAACTCCCGAGAAATTGGGTGCTCCAGGTTTGCGAACGTTTCTTGGTAGGAGTCTTCGACTTCGCGAACTGCTGCGGCATGCAAATCAATGCGATCGGCTCGACGCAGGAACGTTGCGACGCCCTCGTTGAGCAGGTCGGATACGGAGGCGGGCAGACCCGCAAACAGTAGCGCGATGGGGAGCCCGTCACGGATAAAGTGCTGCACGAAGGCGGCCAATTGCGCAAGCTCGTCGCGGTTGGCACCGTGAATCTCATCTAGGGTGATGACCAACCCTGTGCGTTTTTTCTCAAGCAAATGCAGCAGCTGTTCTCCGAGTTGCCGCCACCCCAATTGCTGGGCCGGGGGCAACTGAGAAGTGATTGAGAATCCAGCTGCTCCGATGCCCGTAATCCGCCGAACCGCGGGCCCCGGCCCGAGCTCTTCAGATGATGAGCGCATGGCTTCACCAATTCGGCCCAAGAAGCCTGTCGTGGCCGTCTCTGAGATCACCAGCCACCCCCGGGTGCGAGCGATGTCTTCGGCTTCTCCGAGCATGACGGTCTTCCCTATTCCGCGGGCGCCGGTGAAAATCGTGAGTAGGCCAGGGGCACCGGATCGGATGTGCAGACCGTAGGAGAATTCGTCCAACAGTCCCGCTCGACCAATGAGCTGCGGCGGCTCGGCCCCTGCTGTGGGCCGAAAGGGGTTCTGAGTTATGTGCCGATCGATCACGGATACTCCTATGAATAGCTGTGTGCCCAGTGTACTCCTGTGTACATTGTGAACAAGAGTGAATTGCTTCGGACCAGACGTGGCGAGCGAGTATCGGGCGAAGCTGTCGGCTAGTCTGATGGTGGTTGGAGGTGAATGTAGTGGAGAAGCGTTGGGCGTCGATGAAGCTCACTTTGCTGTTGCTGTATTTGGGCGTGCTGCCGCTGACTCCAGATGTTCCACTTCCGTTCGCCTTCGTGCTCTTGGCGCTCGCGCTGATCGCTGCGGTTCCACTCATCCAGCGTTTCGCGCGCACCCTGTGTCACCGGCACTTCACGCCTGTTCAACAGTCGATTGTTCATACGGCAACGCTGGGCGCTTGGCAGCTGCTTCGCCCCGTCGCTCCGGGCACCAGCGGAACAGTACGCTCGCGTGCCCCCTCGGGCTTGCTCGCCGCCCACTGCTAAATAGCTCGATTCTCGCCCCCCCCCCCCCCCCGGGCGCTGAGCGTTCGCTGCACTGTCGTGGGTGGCATCAAATCAATTCAGATTGCCAGCAAGCGACCAAAGGCGAATTGTGCACCACAAAAATTTCCATACGAACTATCCGGTTCCCCCACTTACTCCAGAATCACAGTGTGCCGATACCCCACCGCGTCTTCAGCCGCCACTCATCAAGGTTGACGCGGCAGGCGTGACGGCTGGCGACACAACTTTGCTCCCACCAACAACGTTCCAGGCAAGTCGGGGCCAAATTGTAGCGCTGCGCGGCGAGAACGGGGTAGGTAAGACAACGCTCCTACGCATCTTGGCGGGACGCATTCAACAGACAACGGGCACAGTTCAGGTGAGCGGCCAGCCGGTGAATGAACGCGACCCCGAGTTTCGTCGCAAGATGGCGGTCATGATCGGCTTGCCGCCGATGGCATCTGACCTAACCGTGTTCAACCATGTCGCACTCGTGTCCTCAACCTGGGAATCGGACCCCGAATCAGTGGAAGCAGCCACCCGCCGCGTGCTCGCTGAGTTCAGTCTCACCAAATTAGGGTCGCGGTTTCCTCATGAGCTCTCCTCAGGGCAGACCCAGCTGTTCGGGCTTGCGCTGGTGTTCGTACGCCCCTTCGAGGTGCTCCTCATCGACGAACCCGAGCAACGACTCGACCCTGGCCGGGTCGAGCTGCTCGCTCAAGCGATGCTGGAACGTCGAGCAGCCGGGGCAACCATCATTGCGGCTACGCACAGCAGCAGTCTTGCGACGCGTGCAGCTGATCTCGCCATCACGCTCGGTTGTCACGCATGAGCGCCCTACAGTTGTCGGCAGCTCTAGGCATTTGGCGGGCACGGCAAGAACGATCTGGCGCGGGCAAGGTCTACTCGCTCTATGTCTTTCTCCTGGTCGCTGTGATCGTGATCGTGCCCATCATCCGTGCACTGTGGGTTGCCTTGAACACCCCGGCCGGGCGTGCCGTCCTATCCTCCGCGAACGCTACCAACGCAGTTTCAATGATCGTTGCGGTGCTCTGGGTCGGGGCATTGCTGGTGGGGCGAAAGCGCGGCCCAGCGCTCTTGCCGCCATTTCTGCTTCACGCGCTAGCCGGCAGCGGCATCCGTCGTGCCCTCGCGCTCCGGCCCCCAATGCTCCACTCCGCAACGGTCTTCGCTGGAGCGTGCGCCGCCGCCGCGGGGCTTGTGGGGATGGCGCTGATGGGTGATGGCCACGCACAGTCCGAGCACGTGATCGTGTTTGTTGCTTCTGCTATATCCACTGGCGTCGTAACCGCAATGTTGTGGCTTGTTGGGCAGGTCTACCCCCAAGCGGCACTCGCGGTTTCGTTGATCGTGCTTGTGCTTTCGGGAGTGAGTCTTGCGAGAGCGGAGGTGCTCGCGTTCACGCCCTGGGGGTGGGTGGGAGCGACTTACCCGTTCACGGGATCGAGTGCCCTGTCACCACTTGGTACGGGTGCGCTTGCCGCCGCATCCATCGTCATGGCTCCAGCACTGCTGGGCCGTCTCACCCAGATGCAACTCAGCACGCAGGCCGCGCAGTGGGAACGGGCCACGGCATTCTCATTCTCGCTCGACTTCGACTCAGCGGCTGCCCTCTACGAACCTAAACCTCGCCTTGGGCGCGACATTCGTTTCATCACCCCGAGCCGACGACTGTGGGCGACGTTCTTGCTGCGAGACTTGGTCGGACAGGCCCGAACGCCCGGCCGCCTACTCGGAGGCATCACAGGTACCGCTGCGTCTGGAGTCCTGATGACGCTCTCGCTCCTACCCGGCACTCCATCGGCACTTCTGGCTGGCGCAGCTGGGATCGTGATCTACGGTGCGGCTGGCCCGCTCGCCAAAGGACTTCAGCACGCCGCAAGTGTCGCGGGCGACTACCCGTTGTATGGCGTCAGCGACCGGCGCCTCCTACTCCTGCATACTCTCTTTCCCCTCGTTGCGCTGCTCACCACCCTCATCACGTTTGCAACCGTCACCGCGTGCATCAACGGCGTTCCACTTGCAGTTGCACTTCCCGGAGTGAGTACGATCGGCGTCCTGGCGTTGGCACTTCGTTTAAGTAACGCGTTGAAGGGGCCGCTACCTCCGAGCCTGCTCACGCCCGTCAATACGCCGGTGGGTGACTTCAGCATCGTCATGCAAATTGGCTGGGCAATCAGTGAGCCGCTGATCGCAATCCTCGGTGCACTCACAGTGACTTTGCTTCTCCTCACACCAATCCCGCTCGCAATGCTGGCGCTAGGCGTTGGGGCACTCCTCGTGATTCGATGGCAGAAACGACGATGAGTCAATAGTGGTGGAGCCCCGGGAAACGTAAGGCCCGAACCTCAAAATCGGTCTCGACCTTCATGTCATATCTAACGCTTGCAATCATCGCCCGGAGCGTTGTGCGGCAAAAAACAACTCGGCGTGATGGGTGTTTCGCATTCTAGTAACTGGCGCATTCGACTCAATATTTGGGGCGAATGCGCCACACGCCTACGCCTGCTTGCGCCGCGAGGCGAGCACCAGGCCAACTCCAACTAGCACGAGGAGAACGGCTGCCGCAATAGACGACACAGGATCGCTGCCCGTGTGGGCTAGGCCCTTTGCACCCACCGAGTCAACGACTGGCGGAACCATCGGGTCAGTGGCTGGCGGCGTCACCGGATCAGTGACCGGTGGTTTCACCGACGCTGAAGTCACGGTCAAGGTCGCTGCGGCACTCGTCACCGCACCGGCACTATTCTCGGCCGTCACCCGATACTGGGTTCCAGACAACGCCTCCGTCGCCGCAACCGTCAACGTCTTCCCGTCACCACTCACCGTGCCATCCGCTGCAGCAACAGCGTTCCAGGTGGCACCATCGTCGGTGCTGAACTCCCACAACAAACTCGGCTCAGGAGTACCCGTCGTATCGACCGTAAACGTGGCTGTGTCTCCCGCCGTCACCGACTGATCCGCCGGGTTAGTCACCGTCGGTGCAATATCGGGGACGACATAGGTGAACGCGCCTGCATAAGTGATGTCGGGTTGCACCACTCCGTTCAGCTCCCACGACACAACGACATCGACGGGGCCGGCAGCGTGGGGTGGGGTGGTGGCCGTCCACGATCCGTCGCCGTTATCCACGAGATTGGTTGCACTGATCCCGCCAAACGAAACCCCCGTTACAGTCGTCTGCGTAAGCACCCGCACCGGCACATTACGGTTCACGAATGTGCCGTCACCCAGCTGCCCGCTGCTGTTGCTTCCCCAGGCATACGCGGTACCGTCTGCAGCAACCGCGGCCGAATGCGAACCGCCGGCGCTCACCTGCTTGAAGGTCACCCCCGCAGGAAACTCCACCTGCACCGGCACATTACTGCCCGTGTTGGTAGCGTTACCCAGCTGCCCGAAGACGTTGCTTCCCCAGGCATACGCGGCACCGTCTACAGCAACCGCGACCGAATGCGAACCGCCGGCGCTCACCTGTTTGAAGGTCACCCCCGCAGGCAACTCCACCTGCACCGGTACATTACTGCTCGTGTGGGTGCCGTCACCCAGCTGCCCGGCGACGTTATATCCCCAGGCATACGCGGCACCATCTGCAGCAACCGCGACCGAATGCCAGTAGCCGGCACTCACCTGCGTGAAGGTCACCCCCGCAGGCATCTGCACCGGCTTCGGCACCGACACACTACTGCTCGTGTTGGTGCCGTCACCCAACTGGCCGTCGCTGTTGTTTCCCCAGGCATACGCCGTACCGTCAGCAGCCAGCGCGACCGAATGCAAATAGCCGGCACTCACCTGCGTAAAAGTCACCCCAACAGGCATCTCCACCGACACCGGCACACTACTGCCCGTGTTGGTACCGTCACCCAGCCGCCCGCCGCTGTTGGCTCCCCAGGCATACGCCGTACCGTCTTCAGTAAGCGCGACCGAATGCAAAGATCCTGCACTCACCTGCGTAAAAGTCACCCCGTCAGGCATCTTCACCCGCACCGGCACACTACTGCCCGTATTGGTACCGTCACCCAACTGCCCGGAGCTGTTGTCTCCCCAGGCATACGCGGTACCGTCTGCAGCAACCGCGACCGAATGCAAAGAGCCTGCACTCACCTGCGTAAAAGTCACCCCGTCAGGCATCTCCACCGGCACCGGCACACTACTGCCCGTATTGGTACCGTCACCCAACTGCCCGGAGCTGTTGTATCCCCCGGCATACACGGCACCATCTGCAGCAACCGCGACCGAATGCAAATAGCCCGCACTCACCTGCGTGAAGGTCACCCCTGGAGGTGGTTCAATCGTGACCTCGGTACCCCCTGTCACAGGCCCACTCGCCGGATCCGGCACCGCTTTCGCCGCGGCTCCCACCCCGACTAGCCCCAGCACCACACTGACAGCGAGTACTCCCCGCAACACGTTACGCACGCTCACTCCTGCACCGCCTTCGTCACCAGTGTTTCAAGCACCGTTTCCAGGCCCGTAAGCCCGCTCGACGCCTCAATTTCTGCACCAATCTTTCGGGTGCGTTCGGCGTAGCCCGGGTCAGCGAGCACCCGTCGCACCGCCGCCCCCACTTGCGCAGGTGTCGGCCGGTTCGTACGCAGACGCACCCCAGCACCCGTCCACTGCACACGGGCAGCGACTTCGGCTTTGTCTTCGGTCGCGCCTGCGACCACCAGCGGCACCCCATGTTCAAGCGCATAATGCACTCCGCCGTACCCGCCGTTACTCACATACACGTCGGTAAGGGGCAGCAGTCTGTCGTGCGGCAGGTACTCCGCCACCCGCACGTTCGCCGGTAGCTGCGACGGCAGAGTCGAAAGTGGTCGCCCACCCGTGCTGACGACCACGAGCACATCGTCATTCGCGAGTGCAGTCATCGTGGGGGTGATGAGTTCGTCGTAATCGGTGTTCGCGATCGTGCCCTGACTCACGTGCACCACGGGCCGTGACCCATCTAGCTCAGACCACCACTCAGGCAACGTGCCGTCACTCTCCGTGGCGCGTGACAGTGGTCCCACGAAGTGCACCGTCTCAGGCAGGTCGCGTCGTTCGTACTCAAAACCGGGAACGGTGAACTGCACAATCGCATCGGATTTCGAAGCGCCCGACATAAAAAAGCCGTCGAGTTTCTGCCCGGTTGCCTCAAATATGATCTGCTCGGCCTGCTTCTGCACGCCACCAAAGATGACCTTCTTCGTGAGCACGGCAAGCACGGCGTTGCGTGCCCGCCCCAGCACGCCAGGCTTCGGAAGAATCCCCAGGCCGAACGGGGCAGTGTCACGGCTCTCCACTCCCAGGGGGATGATACCGAGGTTCACAATCGCGGGCCGCTCGGCACGGGGCCTCGAGAGCAGCCCGACGGCCCCAATAAACATGCTCTCCACGAGGATCGCGTCGACCGGCTCCTGCGCGATTGCGGCATCGACCGCTCGCATCTGCACCGGCGCGGGTGCCAAGAAAATATTGCTCACGTCCCAGCGAATTCCCGCCACCCCGGTTTTGCCGACTCGGCCAGGGAACGCGACATTCATGTCGGTGTCGTCGTAGTCCGCGCCTGTGGGGAGCGCCAGAAACTCGGCCCCCGTACTCTGCACCTTGCTGGCGTACCGTTGCCCGGTCAAGAAACGCACCCGATGGCCCTGCTGCACAAGATGCCGCGTAACCGTCAACAACGGTGTCACGTGGCCATGAACAGGGGTGCTGCAGATCAGGAATGAGCTCATGCGCGGCTTTCGTTAAGTTGCAGACCAAGGTAATCTGTCTAACGTCAAAGTATTCACTAACCTTGGAGGCAAGTCAATATGTCGGGTCAGGAGTCACGGCCACGCAATCGCCAGTACCACTCCGAGGTGCGCGCCAACCAGGCCGCCGCAACACGATCCCGAATCTTGGAAGCCGCAGCCGACCTGTTTGCCGCCTCGGGCTACACCGGTACCTCTCTCTCTGACATCGCTCAAACAGCGGGCGTCTCGGTCGAAACCGTGAAACTCGGCGGCCCCAAGCGTCGCCTACTGCTTGACGCATTCACACACAGCTTCGCCGGAAGCGACAGCATTGATTCGCTCGCGAGCCACGGCCCGGTCACCGAAATCACCGCTGAACCCGACCACACCCGCTATCTCGCAGGCATCGTGCACTTTGTAGCCGAATCCAACCGGCGCAGCAGCACGCTCTGGACGACACTCCTGTCAGCCGCCAACTCCGACACCCTCCTCAGCAAGGAGCTCGACGGGCTGCAACAACGCCGCCGCGCAGACATACTCGTGCTTGTTGATGAACTCCGCCGCCGCGAACTCGCAAACACTGCCCAGCTACGGGAGACGCTCGCTGACACCATCTCATTTTTACTATCACCCGAGGGCTACAACCAGCTCGTACTCGGCGCGGGCTGGAGCCAACCCGACTACGAGACCTGGCTCGCCCGGACCATACTCACCACCTGCGCCCAAGAATGACCCCGCCCACCCACAAGACCACGCTCAGTCGAGCAGCGCTCGCACGTCATCGGCCGTGAGCGCACGCGCAAACAGCTGTTCGTCGTCGACCACCGCATCAAACAGGGCCCGCTTGCGCCGCTGCAGCGCCAGCACCTTCTCCTCAATCGTGCCGAGCGCGATCATGCGCAGCACGTGCACCGGCGCCTGCTGACCGATGCGATGGGTGCGGTCGATCGCCTGCGCTTCGCTCGCCGGATTCCACCACGGGTCGAGCAGCAGCACAGTGTCTGCTTCGGTGAGGTTGAGGCCCACTCCCCCGGCCTTGAGGCTGATCAGAAACACATCGGCCTCGCCCCGGCGAAACGCTTCAATGACCGCGTCGCGGTTGCGCGTGCTTCCATCGAGCCGCACCGTGCGCACACCCTCAGCGCCCAGACGCGCCTCGGCCAGGTCTAGAAACGACGTGAACTGACTGAACACGAGCGCACGCCTGCCCTCAGCCGCCAGTTCGGTCGCCTGCTCGGTGAGCGCGTCGAGCTTCGCCGAGGGCAGATCTGTGTACTGTTCGTCAATGAGCGAGGCATCGATCGCGAGCATGCGCAGCAGCGTGAGCGAGCGAAACACGGTGAACCGGTGGCGGTCAATATCTTCAATGAGCCCGTACAGTTTCTGCCGCTCACGCTGCAAGAACGCGTCGTAGAGCTGCCGGTGCGCGGGCGCCAGCTCGATCTCGAGCACCTGCTCTAGCTTCTCGGGCAACTCTGTCGCTACAAGCTCCTTCGTGCGGCGCAGCAAGAACGGACGCAGCCTGCGCCGCAGTGCCGCAATGCGCCTGGTGCGCAGGCCCGCCTGCGTCTCAGGGCCACTCCCGGCGCCGCGGCCCACCGAAACACCCGGGGCGGGGCGCTCGATCGCACGCACGTATTCTTCTTCGAACCGCCTCGCCGACGGAAACAGTCCGGGCGCCACGATCTGTGAGATCGCGTGCAACTCGCGCAGCGAGTTTTCCATCGGCGTGCCCGTGACCGCGAGCTTCCACGCGACCGGCAGCTGCACGGCGAGCTCGTTACCCACGGCGCGCGCGTTCTTCACGAACTGCGCTTCGTCGAGAATCAGGCCCGCAAGGCCAAGATCCGGATCTTCACACACGCCGCGGTATTGCTCGTAGTCGAGACGAAACAGCGCGTAGCTCGTCACGAGGATGTCGGCTTGGGCAGCGTCGTGCGCGACCGTGCGCCCCGAGGCCGCCGCGGTCGCGGTGCGCGCGATCACCCGCAGCCCGGGGGCGAAACGGGCGGCCTCGGCGACCCAATTACTTACGACAGAGGTCGGTGCAACGACGAGATACGGGCGGCGTTCGGGCGTCTCGTGCCCGGCATCGCCCGCCTTCGCCCAGGCGATGAGTGTGAGGCACTGCAGCGTCTTGCCCAGCCCCATATCGTCGGCGAGAATACCGCCCAGGCGATTGCGCCACAGAAAAGCCAGCCAGTGAAAACCCGCGCGCTGGTAGGGACGCAACTGCGCGTTGACGCCCTGCGGAATGGGCACAGGCGCCGGGTGCTCACGCCCCACGTCGCGCACGAGGGCGCGCCACTTTTCGGCCTCCGGTGATTCTTCAGCAAGGTCTTCAAAGTCAGCGATAAACGCGGCTTGGTGCCGCGTGACGCGCAGCCCGGTCTCCCACTCGTCGAGGTCTTGCCCCTCGGCGATCAGCTCGGTGAGGGGAGCCAGTGCAGGGTGATTTAGGTACAGGTACGTGTGATCGACGAGCAGCAGCTTTTTCTTGCCCGTAGCGAGCGCCCGAAACAGCGGCCCAAACGGCACCGTTTTGCCGTCGACCGTGATGAGCACACCCAGGTCGAACCAGTCTTCGGTCTCGCTGGGCACGGTGGTGACAGTGAGTTTCGGCGGGCCGGCGGCCTCGCGGTAGTTTGGGGCCGCGCCCGTCTTACGCACCTGTATGCCCGCTACCTGCTCAAGCTCGGGCACGACGCGGCTCAGAAACTCTGCCGCGTCGGCCCCGCGCAGTTCTACGGGTGCTGGCAGAGCGTCGGGCGCCGGCAGAGCGTCACTACCCCAGCTCGCTGGCAGCAGCCCCGATTGCTGCAGCGCGGGCGGTAACAGCTCAGCCAGTGTCGGGTGCTGCGCCGTGGCCGCCTCACGCAGCGCGCTTTCGCCCACGACGGCCCAGCTCAGCGTGAGTTTGTGCCCGCGCCGCCACGCGACGGTGAGCTGCAGGCCAAGCTTTTGCGGCTCGGGCAGCTGCACCGAGCCATCACTGCCCGAGACCCGAAAACTATGACGCAGCGCGGGCAGGCCGTCTGTAAAGAATGCTTCGCGCTCGGCCGCTGGCACCACGAGCGGCGGTGCGTCGCGGGCTTCGAAACCACCCGCACCGCCAGCGCCGCCGCCTTGGTCGCCACCGCCAGCGCCGCCGCCTGCAAGGTCGCCGCCAGCACGGTCGCCGCCAACACCGTCGCGCAGCAGCGCAATCTCGGCAGGTGTGAAGCCGCCCGCTACGGGCGCCAGGTGCACCGTACGGTCACCGTCGTGCTCGGCCAGGTAGAGGCCGTGATCGCCGATCACGCCGCCGCCGCGCAGCGGGGTCGCGCGCCCGTCGAGCGTCAGCAACGGGCGCAGTTGGAGCTCTCCCGCCCGGCCCGCCGTTGCGTCGAGGCTCAGCTGCGCGTGCGCATGCAGGTGCACCGGCGCGTGGGTGCCCGCAGAAACCAGTTCAATACCCAACTGCTCGGCCTCGCCCAGCATCGTCCAGAGGGCAGGGCTCACAAAGTCGTCAAGCAGCACCCAGTTCGCGTCGAAGCCGAGCGTGACGGTCTCGGCCGCCCTGTGCAGCGCGTACAGTTGCCGAAACCAGCGCTGCTGCGCCGAGTCAAGGTTGAGCCTGCCTCCCCTGTGGCCGATGTTCGACCATGTGAGCGTGCCCCTCGCCCACCCCTTTTGGGTACGCAGCGCCGGCCGCGCGCCCAGCCGGTATGCCCCGCTGCCCGCTTCTTGCCCACGCTTCACAGAGCGTGACGTGGGCCCGTTCCAGCGTTCGGACGTGCGCGGAATCAGCTCGCGCACTTCAAACTGCAGCGCGAGGCGGGTATGACCAGCACCGGCACCGTCTTTGATGCCAGCACCGTCGGACGCATGATCCGGATCGAGATTGGCGAGCTGAGCAGGCCCTGCAAGCTGCGCGACCCTCGAGCGCCAAGAATTGGCTGGCGTGGCAGGCGGGGCGGTCGCACCGGTGGTGTGATCTGGTGACGTGCCTGCGGGCCGCTCGGGAGTATTCATCGCGCTTCTCATCGTAGAAGATCTGGCCTCGCGTAGGAGCCCATTCTGATGGCAGGAATAGAAAAACCCCCGGGTGAGATTTCTCTCACCCGGGGGTTTTTGATCCACGTGCGCGGAGGGGGACTTGAACCCCCACGCCCTAATACGGGCACTAGCACCTCAAGCTAGCGCGTCTGCCATTCCGCCACCCGCGCGAATCATTCCGGCCAGTTTCGCTTTCTCGCTCACCGGCCGAACAAGTAATAATTTAGCACGGCTTCGAAGCTCGCCTCGAATCAGTGCGGGATCTCGCGTGTGTCGCGCATAATCGCGCCAATTCTGCGTTCTCGCGCACGCATGGCGATGCGCGCCTAGGCCCGGCCAATCTCGGCCCACGTCGCTCCGCATGCCCGCGCAAGGTCTGCGGGGGCGAGCTCAATGTCGAATCCACGTTTGCCACCAGACACGAGCACAGTGTCGTGCGCCCGCGCAGACTCATCGATCACGGTCGGTAGCGAGGTGCGCTGCCCCAGCGGGCTGATGCCGCCCACCACGTAACCCGTTTTGCGCTCAGCGAGCGCGGGGTCTGCCATCACCGCACGCTTGCCGCCTCGCGCCGCGGCGATCGACTTGAGGTCGAGCTTGCCGCTCACCGGCACCACCGCGACGGCAAGCTTTCCATCGACCTCGACGAGCAGGGTCTTGTAAACGCGATCAGCGGCGATGCCGAGCTCACGTGCGGCTTCGGCCCCAAAATCGGTCTCTGCCGGGTCGTGCGTATAGCTGCGCGCTGCAAACGGTATCTGCGCACGCGTGAGCGCCACGGTTGCGGGCGTGCCTGTGCTGCCCTGCCTGCCAGTCGCGCTTTTTGCTGCCTTCTTTGCCATGCGCACAGTGTATCGGCGGGCGGTACCGTAAATCGGCGGGCGGCACCGCGTATCGGCGGCCGGCGCCACAGCGCCGCGGCCAGCACCGCGGGCCGCACCGCGCAGCCGGCATGAGACCCTACGGTCGCAGCCGCCTGCGCAGCAACTCGATGCGCTTTTGCAGCTGCGTCACTGATGCCTGCGCGACAGCGGGCCCACCGCAGACGCGGCGCAGCTCAGTGTGCACATCCTTGTGCGGTTCACCCGACACTCGCGCATACATGCCCACCAGCTGCGACAACAGTTTGCGCTGTTCGCCGAGCGTGCGGTGTAGCGCCTCGGGCGCCTGCGCTTTCTCGGGGGCGTGCTCCACGATGCCCTGCCGTGAAGCGCTGCGTTTTGCTTGCCGAGACTGCCTGGCCTGCAGCAGTGCTTTCACGTCTTCTGGTTCGAGCAGGCCCGGAAACCCGAGAAAGTCGAGTTCCTCTTCACTGTCGACCTCGGCGTAGCCACCAAACTCTGCGCCGTCAAACACCGCACGGTCAAAGTGCGCGTCTGACCCCAGCGCCTGGTACTTAAACTCTTGCTCAAGCAGCTCAGATGACGCTTTGTCTTCGCGCTCCGCGTCAGCCATCATGGCGGCCTCGGCGTCCCACATCTCTTCGGCGCTCTTAGGCCCCTCGAGCACGTGGTTGCGTTCTTTCTCGAGCTCGGCCGCGAGCTGCATAAGCGCAGGCACGTTAGGAATAAACACTGACGCAACCTCGCCGCGGCGACGCGAGCGCACGAAGCGCCCAATGGCCTGCGCGAAAAACATTGGCGTCGACGAGCTCGTCGCATACACGCCCACCGCGAGCCGGGGCACGTCCACCCCCTCAGACACCATGCGCACCGCAACCATCCAGCGCGAGGTGCCCTGCGAGAAATCGTCGATGCGGGCCGACGCTCCCTCTTCATCAGACAGGATCAGGGCCACATTTTCGCCGGTGATCTCGCGCAGCTGATAGGCGTAGGCCTTCGCGGCCGCGTGATCAGTCGCAATCACGAGCCCGCCCGCGTCGGGAATCTGCTGGCGCACCTCGGTGAGCCTGCGATCTGCGGCACGCAGCACCTTCGCGATCCAATCCCCCGCCGGATCAAGAGCGGTGCGCCAGGCTTGGCTGGTCACATCCTTCGTGTTGCCTTCGCCGAGGGCTGCTTCCATTTCTTCGCCGGCTGACGTCTGCCACCGCATTTTGCCGGCATAGACCATGAAGATCACCGGGCGCACGATGCCGTCAGACAGGGCCCGGCCGTAGCCGTAGTCGTAGTCGGTGAGCGAGATGCGTGACCCGTCACCCTGTGGTGCGTACTGCACGAAGGGAATCGGCGCATCATCAGAGCGAAACGGCGTGCCTGTGAGCGACAACCGGCGGCGCGCCGTGCCATAGGCCTCGTAGATCGCGTCGCCCCAACTAAGCGCGTCGCCGCCGTGGTGCACTTCGTCCATGATCACGAGCGTGTCCATGTTCTCGGTCAGCAGCCTGTGCTGCACGGGCTTCATCGCAACCTGCGCGTACGTTACGACCACGCCGTGGTAGTGCCGCCCGTAGCCGAGCCCATCTGAGTTGGAATAGCTCGGGTTGAGCCGAATGCCCGCTCGCGCGGCGGCGTCTGCCCACTGATTCTTCAGGTGCTCGGTCGGGGCGACCACGATGATCTGCTGCACGGTGTGGTTCGAGCGCAGAATCGCGGCGAGCCTCAGCGCAAATGTGGTCTTGCCCGCACCAGGGGTCGCCGACGCCAAAAAATCGCGCGGCGAAGCGTCGAGGTACTTTCGAATCGCTTCCTCCTGCCACGCTCGCAGCGTGCCAGCGGTGCCGTGCGCGGCCCGCTCAGGGTAAGCGGGAGGGAGCAGTTCGGCGGCACTCGTACCGGGAAGATGTAGGCCTGGATCCGAATCTGTCACAACACTCTAGACTAGCTCCCAGAGCCGGAGCGCGCGTTCAGGTAACACTGCTCCACGAGTGACAGGGGAGCCCCGAACCATGACGATGCACGAAATGACGCCGCACGGCGACGACCCAACGATTGAATTGCCCTGGTCACGGTTCGTGGCCCTCGGCGACTCTTTCACTGAGGGGGTAGGCGATCCGGATCCCGACAGCCCAGGCGGCTTGCGCGGTTGGGCCGACCGCTTCGCAGACGTGCTCTCGAGCTTCAGCAACGAATTCTCGTATGCGAACCTCGCTGTGCGCGGCAAGCTCATCAAGCAAATCTCAGAGGAACAGATCGAACACGCGCTCGATCTGCGCCCCGATCTCATCAGCATCTGCGCGGGTGGCAACGATGTGATTCGCCCCGGATCAGACCCCGACGAGGTCGCGGCCAGGCTCGACGCCGCCATCACGCGGCTCAAGGAGTCGGGCGCCACGATCATCATGTTCACCGGTGTCGATACCGCGTTTCAGCCGGTGTTTCGCACGATCCGAGGCAAGGTCGCGATCTTTAACGAGAACGTACGCAAGGTGGCTCAGCGACACGACTGCATCGTTGTCGACCAGTGGGCCATTGACGAGCTGCAAGACCCCCGCTACTGGGCCGATGACCGGCTGCACCTGAACGCGCTCGGTCACCACACCATTGCGCGGGCAGCGCTTGATGCGCTCGGCGTGCCGCATAGGCTGCAGCCGCTTGACCCGCCACCGCTGCCGAGCCACACCTGGCGTGAGGCCCGCAAAGAGGACGTGGTCTGGGCGCGCGAGCACCTTGTCCCCTGGGTCATTCGGCGCATCAAGCATGTTTCATCGGGCGACGGTATTACCGCGAAGCGCCCGGTACCCGAGCATCTGTCGCACCCCAACCACGCTTCGGAGTAAGCGCACAGCTGACAGCCGCCGCGCGGGCAGATAGGCTGAGCCCATGGCACTCCTCACGAAGCAAATTGCAGACACTGTCACGCAGGTGGGCGTCCGTTCGGCCTATGGCGATCCCGTAGAGCTCGGTGACGCAACTATCATGCCCGTAGCATGCACCTCTTTTGGGTTTGGCGCGGGCGAGGGCGGCGCTGGTGCCGACGATGTCGCGCAGGGCGAAGGCTCGGGCGGCGGGGGCGGCGGCATGTCGATCCCTGTCGGTGCATACGTCTCACGCGACGGCGTAACCCGTTTCGAACCGAACATCATCGCGCTGCTCGTGGTGGGTGTTCCGTTCGTGTGCGTTGCGGGGCGCGCGCTGGCACGCGTGATTCGAGCACTCAAGCGCTAGTTTCACGACCACGGGGCGCCCTGGTGCGCGCCCCGAACATTCTGGGCTGTTCCCAACCCGGTCATCCTGCGCGACGCGGGAGTCGCTGGATCCAGCACGAGTCACGTCTGAGGTGTGAGAACGCTTCAGATCTTTGAGCTCTTAACTCGCGCCGCTTTAGTCCTGGCGTGCAGTGCACATGTCGAGGCTTTGGGGCAACAGCTCAGGCGAATGAGTCTTTTCCCGCATCCGTTGCACCAAAGACCGATTCTTCTGGCAAATGAGGGCGTGGGGGCCAAAAAGGGTGTTTTAATGTCCCCTCAGCCACAACATAGTGCGGCACCAGGCGCGGGG